>JALSTF010000182.1 GCA_026983895.1 Sulfurovum sp. | reverse complement strand
CGAGGCACTGCGCGGCTTGATCTACAAAGCAACTTCAAAATTCAACAAAGACCTTTCTTATGAAATGGGAAATTTTATCCTTACGATCATCAAGATCCTTATTGGCGGTATAGGGTTGGGGGCTATTTTGAAAGTCTGGGGGGTCAATGTCACTGCCCTGGTCGCTTCACTGGGGCTTGGAGGACTGGCCTTTGCACTGGCTGCCAAAGATACGGCATCCAACCTTTTTGGCTCATTCGCCCTGCTCGCAGACAAATCCGTACGCATAGGGGAATGGGTGAAAATAGGCTCTGTCGAAGGCGTAGTAGAAGATGTAGGCATGCGCACGACCAAGATACGCTCTTTTCAAAAATCGCTCATCACCGTCCCCAACCAGGTCGTTGCCAATACACCCATAGAGAACTTTTCGCGCCGCGGTATCCGACGTATAAAGATGACCATCGGGCTGACTTACGGTACCGGCAGCGAACAGATCACAAAGATCATCACCGACATCAAGACCATGCTGCAAAACAATGAAGGCATCGCACAGGATGAATCGCTCATGGTCAACTTCACCGATTTCGGCGACTCTGCACTCGATATATTCATCTACACCTTCGCCCATACGGCCAACTGGGCAAAATACCTTGAGATCAGAGAAGACATCCACCTCAAGATCATGCAGATCGTCGAAGACAACGGCAGCAGTTTCGCCTTCCCATCGCAGAGTATTTATGTGGAATCTCTGCCGAAAGAAGAAGGGTATTCAGCGTTGAGCGTTGAGCGCTGAGCATTCAGTCATCGTCTCACCGATCACACGCAGTATGCCTGTCACGGTGAATGACCTTGAAAGCGAAGCGTTTCGAGAAGCGTGACGATTTTTTGCTTCGTTTTTTCTAAAAAAATGAAGAGGGAGCCAGGTTCACACTCTCAACGGAGTAAGTGCCTGTTTGCAAAATCACTCATAAACTGTAGGGTAGCGCACTTGTGCCCACCAATAATCAGAAAACATGGTAAAGTGGTAAAAGTTCATTACATGGCGGTAGGCACGAGTGTGCCACCCTACGGAAAATAATCTGCTATAATTGCATCAATTATATAAGAAAGAAACACTCATCATGCAAGAAAACACACTCAAAAAAGTAGCCATCCTGGGACGTCCCAACGTAGGCAAATCTTCCCTTTTCAACCGTCTGGCACGACAGAGAGATGCCATTACTTCCGATGTGAGCGGTACGACCAGAGATATCAAGAAACGTATCGTGACCATTTCAGGCGACCGCGACTTTGAAGTGATCGACACAGGAGGCATAGACTACACTTCAGAACTCTTCTCCAAAGTAGCGGAGTTTTCACTGAAAGCCGCCGATATGGCCGATGTCATCATCTATATGGTAGACGGGAAGACCATCCCCGGCGAAGAGGACAAAGCACTCTTTTACAAACTACAGCAGTTGAACAAACCGCTGGCACTGGTGGTCAACAAGATCGACAATGACAAAGAGGAAGAGCGTTACTGGGAATTCCTCGAATTCGGTGCCGATGCCACTTTCCCCATGTCTGTCAGCCACAACCGCTACTTCAATGACTTCTATGCCTGGCTGGAAGAGTACATTTCCCCCAGAGAAGAAAAACCGGAACTTGCACTTGAAGAAGCCGAGATCGATCCGTTCCAGGAGATCGTCCGGGACATCAACAGTGTGGATGAGCAGGAGGATAAAGAGATCCGTGTTGCGATCATAGGACGTGTCAATACCGGGAAGAGTTCCCTGCTCAACGCCCTGCTGGGTGAAGAGCGTTCTGTCGTTTCCGACGTAGCAGGAACAACCATCGACCCTATCGATGAAGAGATAGAGCACAACGGATACAAGGTCACATTTGTCGACACGGCCGGTATCAGACGGCGCGGAAGGATCGTCGGCATAGAAAAATATGCCCTCGGACGCACCGAAGCGATGCTTGAGAAAGCGGACATTGCCCTGCTGATGATCGATGCCACCGAAGGGGTACTGGAGCTGGATGAACGTATCGCCGGCCTGATAGAGAAGTTCAGACTTGGCGCGCTTATTGTCATCAACAAGTGGGATATCCGAGGAGAGAAGAGCTATGAAGAAGCGGTAGATGACATTCGCGATGAACTGAAGTTCCTCCATTATGCACCGCTCATCACCATTTCTGCCAAAACAGGCATGCGCGTGAACAAGATCCTTGACCAGATCACTGCCATTTACGAACGCTACAAACAGCGTATTCCGACCTCCAAACTCAATGATGTATTAAGGGAGGCCATGCAGCGTCACCATGTCCCTTCCCACAACGGTGCACTCGTCAAGATAAAGTTCGCCACACAGTACGAAACCAAACCGCCCAAGATCGCACTCATCACCAACCGTCCAGACGGCCTGCATTTCAGCTACAAACGCTATCTTGCCAACTACATCAGAAGTAAGTTCGACTTCGAAGGTGTGCCCCTGGACATAGTAGCCAGAAAACGCGGGGAGCGGTTCGAGGAGGAGTAGTTTCTTCGTGCGGTGGGTAAACCCACCCTACGCGTTCCAAAATAGAACGTTTTTCAAAAGAAAATCACCTTAATTCTTAATTCTTAATTCTTAATTCTTGATTCTCCTGCTATAATTTCTCCAAATCATAGCAGGAGAGCTTATGCGCGTACTTACAGGAATCCAGGCTTCTGGAAAACTTCATATCGGGAACTACTTCGGGGCGATGAAACCGATGGTCGAACTTCAGGAAGAGCACGAACTTTTCACTTTTATCGCCAACTATCATTCACTGACCTCCTCCAAAGATGCCCAACTGCTCAGGCAGAACACCATTGAAGCAGCCGTGGACTATCTCTCAGTGGGGATCGATCCCCAGAAGAGCACTTTTTGGATACAGAGCCATGTCCCCGAAGTCCTCGAACTCTACTGGATCCTCTCCAAATTTACACCGATGGGACTGCTGGAACGTGCACACAGCTACAAAGACAAAGTCGCCAAAGGGATCCCTGCAAGCCATGCGCTCTTCTCCTACCCCGTACTGATGGCAGCAGATATCCTACTCTACGACGTAGAAAAGGTCCCAGTAGGCAAAGACCAGATACAGCATGTGGAAATGACACGGGATATCGCCATCAAGTTCAACAACGAATATGGTGAACTTTTCACCCTGCCTGAACATATGGTCGCCGAAGAGGTTGCGACCATCCCCGGGATCGACGGACAAAAGATGAGCAAAAGCTATGACAATGCCATCGATCTTTTCATGGATGAAAAACCTCTGCAGAAACGATGCAACAAGATCATTTCCAGTTCCACTCCGCTAGGAGAACCTCTGGAATGGGAATCATGCAATATTTACAAACTTGCGGCACTTTTCCTTGATGAGGAGAGGAAGAGAGAACTTCAGGAACGCTACCAGAGCGGAAAAGAGGGTTACGGCCATTTCAAAAAATACCTGAAAGAACTTATCTGGGAAGAGTTGGCCGAAGCCAGAGAAAAAAGGGCCTACTATCTTGAGCACCTGGATGAAGTGCATGACATCCTGTCCACGGGAGCGAAAAAGGCCAAAACGATCGCCGATGCCAAAATGGAGAAAGTACGGGCGGCTATAGGTTTATAGTCTTCGCATCGATCTCCCTTCCAATAATATTGTGTACGATCTCATTGGAAATGTTCGCCGTACTGAAAAGACTGATCTTCAACGCTCCTTCATTACGATGGCCTGTCTGTTCACCAAGGGACAAGAGCCGCTTTGCGATCGCATCTCCTGTATGGATCAGTGTCAGCCTTCTTTCCATCACATGCTCTATGACTTCGGAAACCAAAGGATAGTGGGTGCACCCCAGAACGATCGTATCGACATCATTCTTTTTCATAGGATCCAGCCATGACAGCAGCATTTCCCGGGTTTTGTCCGTATGGATCTCCCCCTTCTCTATCTGTTCCACCAGACCCGGGCAGGCCTGCTCATACAATACCACTTCTTTTTGTGCACTCAATGTGCCGGCAAGCTGTTGATATTTCTCGCCTTTCAGGGTCGCCGGTGTCGCCAGCACCCCTACTTTTCCGGTCTGAGTCTGCTCGAAAGCAGGTTTGATCCCCGGTTCCGTACCGATCACGATGAGATCGGGGTACTGCTCCCGTATTGTTTGGATAGCGGCAGAAGTTGCTGTATTGCACGCGATGATCAATACATCGATCTGATACTCTTTGAGAAAATAGTTTGTGATGTCAAGACTGTAACGGAGGATCTGTTCTGGAGATTTTTCGCCGTAGGGCGCATGTTTTGTATCGGCAATATAGAAAAGTTCGGCACCTTTGATCACCTGGGTCAGCGCCTGCACAACCGTCAGGCCGCCCAACCCCGAATCAAAAACACCAATCTTCACTACTATCTACTCACTACCCACTTATTCGTTCATCATGGCAAGGAACTCGTCATTGCTCTTTGTCTTCATCATTTTGGAGAAAAGGAATTTCAAGCCTTCGACCTCTTCCATATTCTGCATCGCATTTCTGAGCGCCCAGACTTTTTGGAGGGTCTCCGGATCGGTGAGGAGTTCTTCTTTTCTTGTTCCGGACTTGGTCACATCAATGGCCGGATAGATACGTCTTTCAGAGACATGGCGGCTGAGCACTACTTCTGAGTTACCCGTACCTTTGAACTCTTCGAAGATGACTTCATCCATACGGCTTCCTGTTTCAATGAGCGCGGTAGCGATAATGGTCAGGGAACCGCCCTCTTCAATGTTCCGTGCCGCACCGAAAAACCTTTTAGGTTTATGCAGGGCATTGGCATCAACACCGCCGGAGAGGACTTTTCCTGAACTTGGCGTCACGGTATTGTATGCACGTGCCAGTCTGGTGATGGAATCAAGCAGGATGATGACATCTTTGCCCATCTCGACACGTCTTTTCGCCTTTTCTATGACCATTTCAGCCGTTCTGACATGGTTTTGGGCAGGAAGGTCGAAGGTAGAGGCATAGACCTCTCCTTTGACTGAACGCTGCATATCGGTGACCTCTTCAGGACGTTCATCGACAAGCAGGACCATCAGGGAAGCATCGGGGTTGTTGTGGCTGATACCATGGGCAAGCTCTTTGAGAAGCTCTGTCTTACCGGTTCTTGGCGGTGCAACGACCAGGGCTCTCTGTCCTTTCCCAATAGGCGTGAAGAGGTCAAGTACACGGCCTGTCATGCGCATCGGATTGTACTCGAGTTTGAGTTTTTCATTGGCATAGAGGGGTGTCAGGTTGTCAAAAAGCGGTCGCTGTTTGGATTTCTCCGGTGCGACATAGTTGATCGCTTCTATCTTGAGAAGCGCATAGTACTTCTCCTGGTCTTTGGGAGGACGTACCTGTCCGGTAACGATATCCCCGTTTCTGAGCGCAAATCTTTTGACCTGCGTTGCAGACACATAGGTATCGTTACTTGAGTTGGCGAAATTGCCGTCGATGGAGCGGAGGAAACCGTATCCGTCGTTCATGACTTCAAGAATGCCCGTATAGAGGATGAACCCTCCCTGGCTGACCTGTGATTTGAGGATCTCAAAGATCAAATCGCGTCTCTGGTATTCGTTGGGGTTCTCTACCTGTACTTCTTTGGCGATGGTAACGAGTTCGTCTAAAGGTTTTTGCTGAAGGTCTTCTATCTTATACCCTTTGACAGGTACGTGTGTTCTATTTTTTCTGCCGGCATGGTTGCCATTGGAAGTTTTTTTATTGTTATCGCTCATTATTCCTCTTGTATTGGATATGAAATTGGAGATGTTGCACGGACAATGATCGTCACCGCCTTATTGCAGTAATCGCCCTATCAGTGTGTAGTATTGCAATTATAATCCTTTTTGGCTGAAATGTCAAACTTACAGCGACTTAGTGATAGAATCGCGCCATAACACAAGAAGGAATACCCAGATGTCAGTACAATCCCACATAGACAAAGTTTTACGCAATATCGAACGCTACAGCCCTGGACAGGACGAATTCTATCAGGCGGCACATGAAGTGCTGCATTCTCTGATCCCTCTGCTGGAAGAAGACAGCCGTTATGATGAGCATAATATCCTGGAGCGTATCATGGTTCCGGAACGTACGATTATCTTTCGTGTATGCTGGGTGGATGACAATGGCCGGGTCCAGACCAACTTCGGCTACCGGGTACAGTTCAACTCTGCCATCGGCCAATACAAGGGCGGCCTGCGTTTTCACCCTACCGTCAATCTCGGTATCATCAAATTCCTCGGCTTTGAACAGATCTTCAAAAATGCCCTGACCGGCCTTCAGATAGGCGGTGCCAAAGGCGGAAGCAACTTCGATCCCAAAGGCAAAAGCGACAATGAGATCATGCATTTCTGCCAGGCATTCATGTCGGAACTCTATAAACATATAGGAGGGACGAAAGATGTGCCTGCCGGAGATATCGGTGTAGGTGCCAGAGAGATAGGGTACCTGTTCGGACAGTACAAAAAACTGACCGGCCATTTTGAAGGTGTCATGACAGGAAAAGGGCTGAACTGGGGCGGTTCCAACACCAGGAAAGAAGCCACAGGCTACGGGGCTGTCTATTTTGCAGAAAACATTCTCAGCAAATACGACGACAAACTCGAAGGAAAGATCTGTACGGTATCCGGTTCCGGGAACGTGGCCATCTATACCATTGAAAAACTCTATGAGATGGGTGCCCTCCCTGTCACATGCAGCGACAGCAAGGGTACCATCTATCACGAAAAAGGCATTGATCTCAACTCTCTCAAAGCGATCAAAGAGATCAACCATCAATCCCTTGAAGTCTATGCACAGGTACATCCGGACAGTGTGTATACCCCGATAAGCCATTACCCTGAAGGCAGACATCAAGCATGGGATGTTCCCTGTGATGTTGCCTTTCCCTGCGCCACACAGAACGAACTCAACCTGGAAGATGCCAAAGTCCTGGTCGCGAACGGCTGTCTGCTTGTCAATGAAGGTGCCAATATGCCTACTACCCCGGAAGCGGCAGCCTACTTTAAAGAGAACAATATCCTGTTCGGTCCGGGCAAAGCAGCCAATGCTGGAGGAGTCGCTACCAGCCAGCTGGAGATGAGCCAGAACGCCAGTATGGCCAAATGGACTTTCGAAGAGGTCGATATCAAACTGAGACAGATCATGCGCAATATTTTTGAAACAGCATACAATACATCAAAAGAGTTCGGGCATGAAGGAGACCTGGTCATGGGTGCCAATATCGCCGGCTTCAGGAAAGTAGCGGATTCTATGCTCGATCAGGGGGCAGTGTGATAGAGCTAAGAGCTAATAGCTAAGAAGGCTGACATCATTCTCTGTACCTGTCAAGCCGCGCAGGCGGGTTTACTCACCGCTCTCATGACATCAACGCATAATACAACAGCGGCGGATATAACGCCGCACCCGTCAGGAAGAACCATCCGGGGATCTTCCACTCCAGCATCGCAGCCAGATCGGAGGGGATATGCTGTTTGAGAAAGATCGTTTTGATCAATTCTATTTTATAGAACAGATCGAAGATCTTCATCACCAGGATAATGACCATATAAACATTGAATACACCTGTTGCGACCACTACGAACAGCACAAAATAAAAACCCGGATGCATGAGAAAAAAAAGAAAAATACTTTTTCTGTACCAGTTGTATAAACGTTCTATGACACCGTATAGGGTCTCTGCCCGCTGCATCAGGGCTTCAAAGATCTCCAGCATGACCAGTATCAGAGTAAGGACGAGTGCATTTTCCATGCAGGATTTTACCCACTTTTAGGTAAAATCCATGCAAGCTACAATGTAAGGGCACTTCTCATAATAAGTGTCCGTAAGGAAATATCTTGCCCCAGATCGCATGTACCCACTGCAACCTCAAATTCTCCGAAGAAGTGATGATCACAGAGAAAGAGGGTGACAGAACACTCTATTTCTGCTGTAAAGGATGCCAGGGTGTCTATCACCTGCTTGAGAGCGAAGGGCTTGACAGTTTTTATGACAAACTCGGAGATACACAGCTTCAGCCTGCGGCCCAGTACAGTGATGACCTTCACAAATTTGACCTTGAAGGGTTTAAAAACAAATATATCAAAGAACATGATGACGGTCTGTATGAGATCAACCTCATCATCGAGGGGATCCACTGCTCTGCCTGTGTCTGGCTGAACGAAAAAGTGCTCCACAAAACCGATGGTGTCATAGAGGCAAGCATCAACTACACCAACAACAAAGCCAAAGTGGTCTGGGACCCTGACGAGATCCAACTCTCCAGGATCATCGAGACCATCCGTTCCATCGGATACAATGCCTATCCCTACGATCCGGCATTGCAGGAAGAACGGGCCAACAAGACCAAAAGAGAATACTATTCGCGTATCCTTGTGGCCGTCTTCGGCTCCATGAACATCATGTGGATCGCCATCGCCCATTATGCCGGCTATTTCAGCGGTATGCAGCAAAACTTCAAAAATATTCTCAATGTCGCAGAATTCATTTTGGCGACTCCTGTACTCTTTTACAGCGGATGGGTCTTCTTCCGCGGTGCCTACTATGGGTACAAAAACCGGATCGTCAATATGGATACCCTCGTCTCCTCCGGTGCTCTCTCGGCCTACCTCTACTCCATCTATGCTATGGTCACGCAGCATGGGGAAGTCTATTTCGACTCGGTCGCTATGATCATTACTTTTGTACTTGTAGGCAAATACCTCGAAGTCCTCAGTAAGAAACATGCCGTCGATACCCTTGACTCCATTATGGGAAGTACACCGACGGAAGTGACCGTTATAGAGAACGATGAAAAGGCGCTTGTCTCTGTGGAGAATGTCACACTGGGGGACATCATAGAGCTTAAACCCGGAGAAAAGGTAGTCATCGACGGCATGGTAACCCACGGAGAGGGTTCTTTCGATGAAAGTTCTCTGACCGGTGAAAGTGAAGCGGTCTTCAAACACAAAGGCGATACCATCCTCAGCGGATCGATCTGCCTTGATTCGGTCGTACGCTATGAAGCGACCAAAGATGCTTCCTCCTCCCTGCTGTACTCCATTGTCTCTCTGCTGGAAGAATCCATTACCAAAAAACCGCGTATCGAGCAGCTGGCCGATACCGTATCCGGCTATTTCTCAGGCATTATCCTCATCATTGCGCTGCTGACCTTTACCGGATGGTGGGTCTTTGCAGGGGATTTCGAACAGGCACTCATCATCGGTATCTCTGTCATCGTCATCGCCTGCCCCTGTGCTTTGGGTCTGGCAACCCCTATGGCGACACTGGTAGGTATCTCCATGGCAGCCAAACGCAATATTCTCTTCAAAGAGGCAGGCTTTCTGGAAACCATGGCAAAAAGTAATCTTCTTGCCCTGGACAAGACCGGGACGATTACCGAAGGCAGACCCTCCGTCGTCAAAGAAGAGGTTTACCATGCGTATGACAAAGTGCTGCTTTACGCACTGGTCTCCACTTCCAACCACCCGATTTCAGAAGGTATCCGCCGCCATCTTGCACTGGATGAAACAGACTATCCCCCGCTTCCTCTTGAACAGATCAAAAGTATTCAGGCAAAAGGTATACGGGCAGAATACAACAAAAAGCATCTCGTTGGAGGGAATGCCGCCTTTATGAAAGAGTCCGGTATCGACCTGTCGGAAACATCCGAATATACGCTTTTCTATTTTGCAGTCGACGGGCAGCTCTTGGCAAGATTTGAACTGAGTGATACTATCCGTGAAAGCGCAAAGGAAGCCATCAGCAATATACGATCTCTCGGGATCAAAGTGGTCATGTTGACAGGAGACCATGATAAAAGTGCCAGAGCTGTAGCCGATGCAGTAG
>JALSTF010000181.1 GCA_026983895.1 Sulfurovum sp. | reverse complement strand
CAGTGAATCTTGTCGCGTCCGGGTCGGTGATACCCAGCTTTTTGGCCGCTTTTGGATTGACCATAGTATAGCCGAATTCCACAAGGACCGTATCCCCTTTTTTTAACGGTATGGCATAGCTGAGCAGACGGGTCTCATGCGCTTTGATGGTCGTATCTTTCAAAACAGTATCGGCAAGCCACGGCATGGCAGGTTTTCCCTGTGTACCAATGCTGCGTGAAAAAGTACGCACGGGAACGTCGATGGTTTTGCCATTCCTTTCGATCTCAATACGTACCTGTGCCTGGCGAAGAGGCTGAGGAAAGAGTGTATGGGTCGCTTCGTTTTTGAGTGCGAGTGTAAAGCCTTCTGCGTTGGGCTGGATAGAAAGCTTGATATATTTGGAGAGTATCTCCGGGTTCAGACGGTGCAGGTTGATACCGTGGTAGGCATGGGTCGCACTCTCTTTCTGATTGGCGAGCGACCCTTTGACCTTGGGCATATGGCAGCTGATGCAGGTCTCTTTTGAATGACCCTGTTTAACTTCGAGGTCGCATACCATAAAACCTTTGCCGTTGCGTTTGTGTGAGTGGCAGCCCATACATACGTTGCCGTTATAGAAATTCTCATTGCTGTAATCAATGGTATGGTAGGGAGAACCGCTGGGCCTTTTAATGAGCCCCAGGAAAGAGCTATGCTCCTTGAACTTGATCTTCTCTCCTTTTTTTGCTTGGTCGGCAGAGTAAAAGTATTTCTTTTTCTTGCTGTAAACATTGCTATTTGATGTGCTGTGCTCTTGAATGTGTTCGATGGTATGACAGGTACGGCAGGAGATAGGCTCGTTGTTCTGAATGTCATTGTTCTGGGGCAATCCTTTCTTCGCAAGCAATGTATGGTCGGCGGGGGTATGGCATTTGGCACATTTGTAATTCTTCTTTTGTCTGTCAGGATGTCTGTCCCAAACCGCTTTGTGGACAGGGTCATTGAAAATAGAAGCCTTTTGATGCATGGAGCTTTGATATTCGGCATAGATCACGGGATGGCATTTTTTACAGACCGTATTTTCCGAGGATGCCTGCATTTGTGTCAAGAGCGGCAGAAGAAGTACGAAGTATCGAACGAATTGCATAGGATAGCCTTATCATTAAAATTGGGATGTATTATAGTTAAAAAAATATCAAGCCACTTTGATATGGGTCAAGTCAAAAAACAGGCATGCTTATTTTTTAAACATCATCATAATCATAAATAATAATATAACAATGATTTGTATAAAAAATAATCAATTGCATGATTAATGTCTTGATTTAAATCAATTTTTTACTATTTGCAGGGGCTATAATAGTCATTACTTCAGTTATTAACTAAAAAAGGAGGAGAAAAGATGACATTTGCAACATCTGTGGAACTGCTGAAGTTTCACTGGGTAGCGTATTCTATCTATGCGCTGATCATTATTTCGGTGGTGGCATGGTTCGCCTATAACCTGACCAGACCGAACAAGGCCAAATCGATCGTACGTATTCCGTTCTACGGCTATATAGGATTTTTGGTAGCAGGAGGGGTAGGGCACCATATCTTTACCTACAATTCTATCCCCTGGGTATCGGAGGATATCATGAGGCATGAGCTGAAACCTGACAGGACATTTGACATTGAGATCGCTGATCACAAGTTCAAACTTCCCGGTCAAATGAAGGTCAATGTAGGTGAAAGGGTTTATTTCAATGCCAAAAGCCATGACCTGGTCTATGGTTTCGGTTTGTTTAGACAGGATGGATCCATGGTCTCCCAGATGCAGGTTAACCCCGGTACGCGGAATGACCTGATGTGGACATTCAACGAGTGCGGGGAGTTCGATGTGATGAGTACGGAGTATTCCGGTCCCGGAGGGAATGACATGAAAGTTAAAAAAGCACTGGTCGTCACCGGATGTGATGATCAGAAGAAAGGAGCGTAAAATGAGTTTTGCTAAACATTTGATTTCAGGAACGAACTTTGATGCGGGGTCACTGACAGCGCTTCAGAAGATCACACTGCGTGCGGTAGTAATGTCGTTCCTTTTCTACGGACTGGCATCGATAGAGGGTACATTGATGCGTGTGGCACTGGTCAACCCCAATATCCCTCCTATAGAAGGGAGTGCTTCCCACTATTTTTCGATCATGACAGTACACCCGATCGTGGGGATCTTCGGATCGACCTATCAGCTGGTTTTTGCGGCATTTATGTTCCTTATTCCGTTTCTGACCAAAAAACCGCTTTATAGTGTAGGGCTGGCAAACTTTGTCTGGATCAATATCACTGTAGGTACGGCATTGGCATGGATAGCGGCATTTATCTGGCACTATGCACCGCTGTATACCCTCTACTGGCCGCTTCCTGCGGATGTAGGGCAGTTCAGTACCATAGGCGGTGTGGTCTTTATCGTGGGTGTAGCACTCATTATGATCGGAACGCTTGCTTTTATCTACAATATCTATGCGACGATCTTCGCACGTGTAGGGGTACATGCCAACAAAACGACCAAAGAGCTGCTTATTTCAGGTTTCGGTATCGACGGGATGCTCAACCTTATCAACAAGCTCAGAGGCAAGCCGCCCTATACCAAAGAGCCGGCACTCTCATTGCCGGTAGTAGCGATCTTCCGTGGTACGGTCGATACCTTCCTGGATGCATTGGTGATCCTTGGTGCAGGTATTCTGGTATTGGCGTATCTGCTTGCAGACCTTAGCGGTGCGACATGGAACGTCCATGCGATCGATGCACTGCTCTACAAGAACTTCTTCTGGTGGGGGCTTGACCTCGTAGCGGATGGCCTTGTCCTGATCTATGTTGCGGGTACCTGGTACCTGCTGGCAACGATCATCACCGGCCAGAAGCTTTTTATGGAGAACGTTGCCCGAGCAGCGCTGCTGCTTGAGCTTGTGGTTTCATGGATGGTATGGTCCCACCACCTTCTGGGTGACCAGGGACAGCCGGAGATGATGAAACTGATCTCCGGTGAAATGGTCACGGCCTTCGAATTGCTTACGCAGGGCTTGGCACTTTTCATTACCCTTGTGACACTCTGGAAAGCAAGACCGCTCAAGATGACCTTCGAGCTGAAGTATCTTCTTGGCGGTCTGGTCGGGTTTGGCCTGGCAGTACCGGCGGCGATCATACAGGCGGATATGGGGATGAACCGTGTCCTTCACAATACACAGTGGATCATCGGGGCGCACGTACACATAGCATTGCTTGTGGGGCTCTATATGACGCTTTACTCCGCGGTCTATGTACTCTGGCCTATGCTGACGAACGAGACAAGACTCTACTCGACCAAACTCTCTAATGCCCACTTTTGGCTCCATCTCATAGGAGGTATCGGTATGGGTGCGTTCATGGGAATGGCCGGACTGGATGGAATGCTCAGACGCCATTTCTATATGAATGGCGAGTATCATACTTTTATGGTCTTTGCGGCGATCTGTGCGGTCATGCTGGTAACGGCATGGCTGCTTTTCCTTCTCAATATCGTACTTTCCGTCGGTATCAAGGGACTGATCGGCATCTTCCTCCCTGCGGAGGACGAGACGGCGACGTTCGGCATCGATCCGCAGCCTTCAGTTGTGGCTGCAGCCAGAAAATAAACCTGTCGATATGGGCTTGTCCCGTATCGGGTTTATCTATAGAGACCACGGTCTCTCTATATAAGCTTTCAAAATTCCGGGAAAGGTATCTACATGTTAAATATGTATCGGGTGATCGATGAGATCCGTCATGTCGGCCTGTATGATCTTGTACTGCAGGATGTACAGCGTATTACAGGCAAAGAGAAACCTTCCGAGGAGGAGGTAAAGGATACACTGCAAAAAGAGCCGCAGATCCTGCGTGACTATATGCAGACCACTGTTGAGTATAACCTGAGCAATATTCATTTAAGAGATATCCAAACTCAAAGTATCGATGCGGAGTGTAAAGAAACTGCAGAGAAGATAAACGCCAACCTCGCACTCCTTCGCAAGATCGAAAAATATACGCTTGACTTTGAGCAGAGCTCCACATTGGTACTGATATTCTCTGTGGAGTTCTTCGTGCTTTTTTCGGTACAGTATTTCATTGTCCTGCTCGATCTCAAGGCGTACCAGTGGTATATTTACGGTTTTTTTGCACTTTCCATTGTCTGGGCATGGCTCTTTGCCAAAAAAGAGCGTAAAAAATATGAAACCAACAATGCGCTCTATGAAAAGAAGTACGAAGAGACGCTGAAGCTTATTGGAGAGTTGGAAGAAAAAGCATGTTTGAATAAAAAAGATCTTTATATCGAGTCTAGTGATGAGCACATTTAAACCGGTGAGGATCTCCTTCGTCTGGGATCGGGAGAATTTTCAAAAGGCATTTGAAAGTGCCTACCGGTACCACTACAGGAACTCTGCCAGACGCTACATAGGCTGGCTCTTTGTGGCAATGGCACAGTTCGGGGTAGTGGCGGCACTCAAAAAGGGTGCGGTAGGTTTGTTACTCTTTTCGACTATTTTACTGCTTTACTGGTATGTGGTCAAAAAACAGCTGCTCAAACGTCGTGCATTACGATTTTTTGAGAATTCATCGCTCAAAGGAAGCAGGATCGTCCTGGAAGCGACAGAAGAAGGGATCGTACAGGAGGGGGAATTGACCTCTTGGGAACAGATAGAAGGGATCGTGCCTTCGGAAGAAGGGATCATGCTCTATCAGGAAGGAAAAGAATATTATATCCCTTCAAGTGCTTTTGGAGGGATCGAGGAAATGAGCCGCTTCAAGAGCCTTGCAAAAAAGAAAGGAAAACTCTATGTCTAAATTAAGATGGCGCCACTGGCCGCAATATCTGTTGGCGCTATTGCTGCTGCTGCTGATCGTTTTGATGGGTTGGACCTATTATCTTGGAAAGCCTGCGGTGACCTTTGAGCGGCTCGTTGGCAGTGCACCCTATGCCCAGATAGAGGATCTGTCCCTCAGGCGGTATAAAAAGGGGGCGATCTCCCCACATCTGTTCACCATTAGAACCCATGATGCACAGGCTGTGACCGATCGGATCGTACAGGATTGCGGGATGCAGAAAGTTGCACCGGAGGCACTGCCAAAAGTGTTGGATGAGGTGGACAAAGAGATGGTAGCCGTGATCGGACACTCTCCTTTTGTCTACCAAAGCACAAAGTATGATCTCAGTCACCCGGACAAAGGAAGACTCTGTGTACTTTTTGCAGACAAAAGGGATCTCTATCTCTTTATAAATGGAAATTTGGAAGGTCAATAATGTCATATGTCTATATCGTGTTGATTATCGTGTTTATCTTCATCCTTTTGGCCGTAGCCAAGATCGAGGATGGTGAAGATATGCAAAAAGAGGAGGATGAATGAAAGGGTTTTTGATGTTTTTTCTGACTATATTGGTGATGATGGGAGGGGTGATCTACTATTATATCAAGCACCCAAGCAACACCACGATGGTACGTAACGGTGCCAACTGGGTACTCATGGAGCAAAATGTTTCCGAGATCAAAAAATAGAATATAAAGGGTACTTCTAAAGAAAGCTTTGGCTTTCTTGGCGCTTTCTTGTTCTGTATCAACTCTCTTTAGTTTAAAAATTGTTATTATCCTGTTTATGATAAAGAACATAATAAAAATAATTTCAATCGGCATGATACTAAGTTCGGGCTTTTTGCCTTTGCAGGCAGCAAGCGGCAAAAAAGTCTTCGAGACCTACTGCTGGGGGTGCCACCATCAGACAGCTGTGGCATTCGGTCCTCCTTTTTCGGACATTGCTTCCAAACGATCTGCCGAAGAGATACAGGCGATGATCACCGATCCTGTATCGGTCTCCAAAGTCTTTGGCTATAAACGCAATGCCATGCCGAAACTCTCTCTGACACCTGAAGAGCTCAACGCGATCACTGCCTATATCCTTTCCTACAAACCAAACACCAAAGAGAAGAAATAATGTTTCGATTATCAAACCTTTTAAAGTCCGTTACAGAAGGCAGGCCGGCACGTGTACTCGACGGCAGCATTGCCATTTGGAATTTCACCAACCGATGCAACCTGAGCTGCCTGCACTGCTATTCCAAAGCCGATCTTGATGCGGTCGATACACTGACTACCGAAGATATTATGAATACGCTTCCCAAACTCAAGGCCAACGGTGTGAAATTCCTCATCTTTTCCGGAGGGGAACCGCTGACGCGCAAGGACCTTTTCGACATTGCCGCGAGATGCAAGGAGCTTGGTATCGTCACCTATCTTTCCACCAACGGCCTGTATGTCAAACAGAGCAATGCCGAGAAGATTCTCGATACCTTCGACTATATCGGTATCAGTATCGACGGTTCGCCTGAGGTACATGATGCGTTCAGGGGGCTCAAAGGCTCCTTCGTCGAGTCGATGAAAGCCGTCGACCTGCTTAACAGTTTCGGGAAGACCAAAGTGGGTATCCGTTTCACGATCACCAAAGATACCTACGATGACCTGCAGTTTATCTTCGCACTGGCAGAAAAGCACCATATCCCCAAGATCTACATTTCCCATCTGGTCTACAGCGGAAGAGGGCTGGAAAATCTGGAGATGGATTTGAGCAAAGAACAGCGGATCACGGCAGTCAATTACATTTTGGACAAAGCATTCGAATACCATGAAAGCGGACGCGATATCGAGATCGTTACGGGGAATATGGAGATGGATGCCATTCTCTTTTACAAGCGTTTCGAAAAGAAGTACCCCGAACATGCCGAAGAGATGAAGCGAAGGCTCGTTGAATGGGGCGGCAATTCGGCAGGACGCAAACTGCTTAACATCGACTCTGAGGGGTTCGTCAAACCCGATCCTTTCTTCCCGGTGAAGATAGGCAACATCCTGACGCAGGATTTCTCCGATATCTGGACGAACGAACCGACGGAGCTTTTACAGAAACTGCGTGTACATCCAAGAGAACTGGGCGGAAAATGTACGGATTGCCAATATGTAAACATTTGTAACGGTGGTTCCCGATCTCGCGCGTACGCGATCTATGGAGACATGTGGGCAGAAGACCCGTCGTGTTATTTGACGGATACATCTTTGAAATAATGTATTGCAGGGTGGGCATATGCCCACCGTGAAAGGGATATTGCATGAAGACGAACGTTCGCCGAAAGGCTTGTAGAGATCATTAAAGAGAGGAGTTTCCATGGGTAAAGTCTATCTGACAGGGGCAGGTCCCGGAGATATTGAATTGTTGACAGTGAAAGCCCTGCGTGTGGTAAGAGAAGCGGATGTCATCATTTATGACCGACTGGCCAATCCGGATATTCTCAAAGAAGCGAAGGACGGCTGTGAATTCGTGTATGTGGGTAAAGAAGATTCCCACCATATCCTGCCGCAGGAAGAGATCAACGAAGTGATCTATCAAAATGCATTGAAACATGAGAATGTCGTACGTCTCAAGGGGGGAGATCCTTTTGTTTTCGGACGCGGAGGAGAAGAAGGTATCTATCTTCGTGAGAGAGGGATCAGGTTTGAATTCATTCCCGGGATCACTTCTGCTATTGCCGTTCCGGAGTATGCGGGCATACCGGTGACGCACAGAGGGGTGACGGTTTCGTTCAGGGTCGTGACCGGACACGAGTCAAGGAACAAAGACCATTCTCAGATCCCCTGGGAGAATTACAGAACAGATGACACCATTATCTTCCTTATGGGCTTGCACCGCCTTAAAGTGATCTGCAAAAAACTCATCGAGATCGGCAAACCGGCAGAGTATCCTGTAGCCGTCATCAGCAAAGGGACGACACCGGATGAACAAACCGTGGTGGGAACACTGGAGAACATTTACGAAAAAGCAAAAGGGCTGCCTACGCCTGCGCTGATCGTTGTGGGAGAAGTGGTCAAACTGCGCGAACAGCTCAGTTGGTTCGAGAAAGCATAGCGCCCGGCACCCCTAAATCTTCCATATAGGAGAGATTTTATCTTAAATAGTGTATAGTACCTTCTTGAGAGATAGGAAAGAGGTATGGTAATGTATAAACTTGAAGAGATAGAGATGTTCTCATCACTGTCAGGGTCTCACCTCAAAGAACTGTATGATCAGACGCATATAAAGCAGTATGCCAAAGACAGCATTGTGTTCTATGAGGGCGATGAAAGCCAGTATTTGCATATTCTGCTCGATGGCAGTATCAAACTCTACAAAACAACGCCAAAAGGGACTCAGATCCAGATCAATCGTATGGGTGCACCTGCCATGATCGGCGAGTATGCCTGTTTTGAAAATCAGCCGTTCCCGGCAACCTGTGAATTCATCACCGAGGGTGTGATGGGGCTTCTGCCGTTCGATTTTGTGTACAAACATTTGAACAATTCGGCATTTTCCCTTGAGATCATCAAGTCGCTGACAGGCAAAGTGGCATTGCTCTCCGCCCTTGTACATAAAGAAACGGTCCTCTCTTCGGAGGCAAAAGTGGCCGATATGATGATGCGGAAACTCCCGATCTTCAACAGGCTCAAAAATAACGAGATCGCATCGATGCTTAACCTTACACCTGAAACATTTTCCCGTATTTTGACAAAATTCAAAAAAGAGGGGATCATTTCAGTAAAAAATCAGCAGATCACTATCGAATACGAAGAGGCGCTTCACAACATTGTCGAAACCAACACGATCAAAGACTGTACCAACTGTATCGCGCACTTCAAAGAGCAGATCGGATACAAGGATAAGGATAATTGAGCAATGAGCAGGTAGCAGTTAAGGGGGGTTGCCAAAGGCGACCCGTGAAAAATGCTACTTGCTACTTGCTACCTGCATTTCCCATTCTTTAAACGCATCATCAAAATAGACCAGCCTCTGTTTCTTGAATTCTACAGTAGAGTAAAGTTTGCCATACTCGGTCAACCCGCTCTCTTTGGCCATCTCTTCTATGAGGCTGTCACACTCTTCCTGGCTTTTCCCGTGTATCATTGCAAAAAGATTATAGGGCCAGTTGGGGTAGCTTGGTCTGAGGTAGCAGTGGGAGACAGCTGAGAATTCTGCCATTTGTCTGCCTATCTCTTCCCCTTTTTCTTCAGGCACTGACCAGACGGACATGGCGTTGGCACCAAAGCCGGCTTTTCTGTGGTTGAGAATGGTGGCAAAACGGCGCATGACACCGGATTCTTTGAGTTCATCGGCAATGGCAAAGAATGCATCATGGTCCAGTCCCAGTTTTTCAGTCGCTTCTCTGAACGGCTCCTGGGTGACGGAAATATCTTTCTGCAGCTCTTTGATCACGGCAATGTGCTGAGGGCTGAGTTCTATCTCTTTATGTGCCAGCTTCTTGACCTTCTCTTTTTTGGCTCTCTTTCCTGTGGTGTCCATCTTAACAGAGATCTTGAACATTTTGAGTGTCGGCAGGACAATGCCATCCTCCGCACCTGTCTGTTCTTTTAAAATATCGATGGTCTTTTCAAGTCCGAGTTTTGAGTCCGGAGCCACTGCCATAGTGAACCAGATGTTGTAGTCATGGTTACGCAGATAGTTGTGACTGACTCCCGGATGCCTGTTAATGATGGCTGCGGCTTCATCGATCTTCTCTTCATCGACTTTAAAGGCAACCAGTGAAGACTTGTACCCCAGTCTTTTTGTGTCAAAAATGGCAGAGGTCTGTCGGATGATCTTTTCTTCTTTAAGCTGTTGAACAAGTGCCAGCACCTCTTCTTCTGTGCTGCCCAGTTTATCTGCCACGACCTTAAAAGGCCGTTGCGTCATGGGAAAGGCATTTTGCATTTCATAAAGTAGTTCGTTCTGCATGCTTTGTGCTCCGTTTTTTTCTAATGTTAGTATATTCAATCATAGTGTATCGAAGATTGATG
>JALSTF010000180.1 GCA_026983895.1 Sulfurovum sp. | reverse complement strand
AGAAATATAGTTGCGTACTGAAGAATCCGCACCATTGGTGACCGTGCAGGAGTTAACCACGATGATATCGCTTTGCGTATCATCCATCGTAAGCTCAAATTCGCTGAGTTTGGACATCATGACCTGTGTATCGAACTGATTGGTGCGGCAGCCGAAGGTCTTAAAATAGACTTTTTTACTCATCCCAGTGTCTCTTCATCATCTTCGATCTCCTCCGGAGGCAGTGCTTTGCGCACATCTTTGTCCAGATAGACAGACTGTGTAGGAAAGGCCAGGAAGATATCGTCTTCAGCCTGAAGCCGCTCAATGATCTCTGCCGAAATGGTACTTCTCAGTGTCAGTGTCGCATAGGCATTGGTATGGTACCAGGCACTTATCTTGATGCCATAAGGCTCGATGAAACTGTAGACACGCGGCTCGACATTGGTGTTCTTCATGCTGTACTGACTCCGAAGCTTGTTGAGCTGTTTACGTGTAATATCGGTATACCCTTTGGAGTACTTTTTGACGATCTCTTTGGTGATGGAAGTTGCTTTGGAGACATTGGAGTCGAAAGTGATCATAAGGTCTATGCCGTCCCAGACTGTCTTCAGGCCGGCATGGCTGTAGTTTGCGATCATATCGGTAAAGACGAAGTTGTTGGGAACAAAGATGATACGTCCTGCCCTTCTGTTCTGCATATAGCTGGTTAACGTAACATCTTCCTGTATGGTCATACGAAGCAGTGAAATATCTACAACATCTCCGACATACTCCACATTTCCGCGAACGAACTTTACCCTGTCACCCACATGGATGGATCCTCCGATGATGATCACGAACCAGCCCATGATAGACATGAACCAGTCCTTCATAGCGATCGCGATACCCGCAGAAGCGAACCCCAGGATGGTCACCAGATAGCTCACATTCTCGATGTAGGCAAAAAGCAGAATGAAGATCAGCAGTGTCACGAAAGTGATATTCAAAGCTTTGTTGATGGTATAGAAACGTTCATTGTCCGACATATAGCGGCGCACGAGATATTTGATCAGAAAGATCAGCAGGATGAAGAAGAGAATGATACCGCCTATCTGGGTGGCTTTCTCTATCTCTTTTTTGATCTCGCTGCGCAAGTTGAGCGTGATCTCGTCGATCTTCTTGTCATAGACGTTATGGGTGGTCTTGAAGATTTCAAGAATGGGCATAAAGGTATGGATCTTTTCTCTGCTGTCTTCAAGCTCTTTTTTGAAAGTAGGATTCTTTTTGTCCAACGCGAGCAGTTTTTGCAGTATCTCTTTGCGTTTTTCAAACTTTTTCATTACGCTCTGAAGCGAAAGATAGCGGCTTGTATATTCATCCTGGTCACTTTTGAGTTTCTTGATGTAGGAGAGTGCGGAGATGACGGCAAAAGGATTTCCTACCGTCGGTGTATCCCCTATTTCGGGCGGTGTCAGGAACTTTTTGAAAGGATTCTTCTCGTACTCCTTGAGAAGCTGCAGTTTTCCCTGAAGGATCTCTCGTTCATTGATCGCCAGTTCCAGTGCATTCTCCTCTTTATCCGTACGTTTGCGCAGATGCTTGAGCTTATCGATCTTCTCGTTGAGTGCCGCTTCATTCTTTTTCAATTCCTGATAGACATGGTAATTGATATAGATCTTTGACCAGATATTATTGTTCAGCAGCTTTTTTTCAAGCGCTGCTTTCTTATCCATCAATTCATGGATGCGTTCACGCTTGAGGTCTTCTTTTTTTAACGCTTCTTTGCGCAAACGGTCCTGTTTTCTCTGTTCCTGTTTCTGCACAACATTCACGGCAGTCTCTGTTGCATTGGTCTCTGCCGCCGTTGTGGCGAAAAGCACAACACTTGTCACAAAGAAGAGGAGAGAAAATCTTTTCGTCATCGGGCATCTCCAAATTGTTTCAGGACATCTTTGACCAATGAAGCATCAAGATCCGTGACGATCCTGTATCCGCCTATGCCCTCCGGAAGTATGAACTTGATACTGTTGTTCGCACTTTTTTTATCCAGGAAAAAATGTTCATAGAACGTATCCGCATTCTTGATCACATAATCAGTGGGAAGAGAAGATCTTTCCAGAAGTATTTTGATGTGTTCTGCTTCTTCTTCCGTCATCAGTCCGAGTTTCACAGCCAGGGCATTGGCCATGACCATACCTATGGCCACAGCTTCACCGTGAAGATAGGTCTTATAATGTGTTTCATTTTCCACTACGTGGCCAAAAGTATGTCCATAATTGAGTACCGCACGGATACCCGCTTCTTTTTCATCCTGGTTCACGACCCAGGCTTTGAGCTCAACGCTTCTGCGTATGGTCTCTTTAAGTACTTCTTCATCCGAAAGGTCCGCATCGGCCAAAAATGCAAAATAGTCCTTGTCGAACATCACTGCCATTTTGACGATCTCCGCTATGCCGGCGGCAAATTCCCTCTTGGGCAGGGTTTTAAGGAAAGCAGGATCGATGTAGACCGCCTTGGGCTGATAGAATGCCCCGATGAGATTCTTTCCGTATGTGTTATTCACACCGGTCTTCCCTCCTACGCTGGCATCGACCTGACTTAAAAGTGTGGTCGGGATTTGAACGAAGTCGATCCCTCTCTGGTAAAGGCTGGCGGTAAATCCCGTCATATCGCCTATCACCCCTCCGCCAAATGCGATCAGCAGTGATTTTCGGTCCAGTTTATGTTCAAAACATGCATTGAGAATATGCTCCACAGTGTCGAGGGTCTTGTACTGTTCGCCGTCAGGAACGGTAACGACATGAAGTTCAGGTGCTTCGATATGTGCCAAAAGTGTATCAAGATGCAAAGTGGCAACGGTAGGATTGGTCACGACGACCACTTTGGTCTGAAACGTCAAATGCGGCAGCCTGTCGATAGTAATGTCGTAGGTGACAGGTTTGGGAGGTACAAGTTCTATAGGAACGATCATTGGATAACCCTTGCATGAAGATAGCTTTTATTTTATCTTAAATGCCCTTAAGGAGGAGCTATCAGCCTTCACTCAAGGCATAGGGTACAAGCAGTTTGGGATGGTTTTTGGTAGTGAGCAGGAAGTCCTGTACCCGGGTGGAGACCAGTTTGAGCAGATGGTGTCGGTTCAGTTTTTTTTCAAAAGGTACGATCTGCAGGATATCCGACATTTTTCCCAGTTCTCTGACAGGGTTGGCGATCTTCTGTTCAATATGAATATCCATACCGAAGATATGTGTCATCGTTTCATAATGCTCGATAATGATCTTCTTGCTTTCAAAATCCCCCTCAGGATCAAAATCGCACAGGGAGAGTTTGAGTTCAAGTGATTCCGAGATATCGAATGCAGTGGAAGAGATGGATTCCATTTTTTCATTTTCGCTTTCCATAAGCACAACAGCTTCCTTGACATTGTAAAGCAAGTCATCGCCAAAAAGATACACTACTTTTTTCAATGCGTAAAGCACCTCTTTGAGCTCTTCAGCTTCAAAACGTTCGATACTGTTGAGTACCAGTCCAATATCATACTGTCCGATATCATATTCGATCAGTGATTTGATATCCTCATCGTCATAACAGGTCAGTATGATGATATTGTCCCGTTCACAGGCTTTAAGTTCATCCATCATTTGAAAATCATTGGGATAGAGGATACGGACATACAGTTTCTTTTCTTCCAGCTGCTCCAGCAGATAGATACTCTCTTTCAGGTACAGCAGGGCGCTGTCATGGTCAAAACGGAGATCAAGTATCAGGTAGAGATCGCTTCCGAAGGGTTCAGGGAAGAGGCCTATGCGCTTGTTGATGGTTTTGTACACTCCGTTGAGAACAATCGATTTTCCCACAACAAGCAGGGTGTCGTTGGGGCGTATCATTGTCGCATTGTTGGGAAGGATCTGTTTGTCATTCCGATAGATCGCGGCGATCTTCCATTTGCGCTGCACAATGGACCCCACGTGCCGGAAAGCATACGTACTGCCAAAGGGTACATGTATCTCCATGATCTCCCCCTGCCCCAGCCCTACGTTCTGCGCAACCACAGGGACATTGGGAAGATGGTCGTATAAATGAGCCGCGATCAGGTCATCGGTATGCAGGACCGTCACATTCTCCAACCCTTCACCGACACTTTCCTCATCCCACTGGTTAACCAGTACGATCCTGCTCTTCTCATCGATGAGCTGAAGATTCGCCAGTGTATAGCGCGCATCATCGATATCCTGCATGACGATGAAAACAAGGGCATACCTGTTCGATTCCATGATCTTGTCGAGTTTCGAAAAACTGGTAGGGTCCGACTCGATCAGTGTAATATTCCTGCCCAGTTTCTCCGGAAGTACTTCTTCATGATAATAGGCAACAAAATAACGGTTCTCTGCAACCCTTTTTTTGTCGATCCATTCCAGGAAATGTTTGGCGATGCTGCCATCGGCCAGTATCAGTATGTTCTTCATTTGTACCTTGTTTTCGATATACTACAAGCATTATTTTTGGGAGCTATTATAACACAATGCAATTTCAGATAGATAAAACAGACGGCAAGGCAAGAGCCTGCACCATTCAAACGGCACATTCCACGATCCAAACCCCGGTTTTCATGCCTGTAGGGACCGTAGGAGCGGTCAAAGCCCTTGATGCCACGGACCTTGCCACCTTCATCAAACCGCAGATCATTCTTGCCAATACTTATCATATGTACATCAGGCCCGGGGACGATGTCGTTGCCAAAATGGGAAAACTGCACGGATTTACCAAGTTCCCCAAAAGTTTTCTGACCGATTCGGGCGGTTTCCAGGCTTTCTCTCTTTCCGACAATGTCAAAATAGACGAAGGCGGTATCACTTTCAGGAGCCATCTGGACGGAAGCAAACATTACTTCACCCCCCAAAAGGTCATTGATATACAGCACAATCTCGGCTCGGACATCATGATGATTCTGGATGACCTGGTCGCTCTGCCGGCTACACAGGAACGTATCGCTGCCAGTATTGACCGGACAACGCGCTGGGCTGAAGAATCCATCGCCTATTTCAGGCAGAAACAGCAGGAGGGTATCGGGGTCGATCAGAATATCTTTGCCATCATTCAAGGCGGTACGGACAAAGCCTTCAGAGAAAAATCGGCCAAAGAGCTGTGTGCCCTCGATTATGACGGTTTTGCCATCGGAGGGTTAAGTGTGGGGGAGGCAAATCAGGATATGTACGATACCGTGGCATGGACCACACAGTTCATGCCCGAAGACAAACCGCGTTACCTGATGGGTGTCGGGACACCCGAAGACCTTGTGGAGAATGTTTCCCGGGGTATCGATATGTTCGACTGCGTGATGCCGACAAGGAATGCACGCAACGGCACACTCTTCACCTCTTTTGGCAAGGTCAACATCAAAAAAGCCGAATATACGACCGATGAAAGCCCCGTCGATCCCGAATGTGACTGTATGGTATGCCGTACCTATTCACGAGCCTATCTGCGTCATTTGTTCAGAGCCCGGGAGATCACCTATTTCAGGCTGGCGACCATTCACAACCTTTACTACTATCTGCATCTTATGAAACAGATGAGAGAAGCGATCATGGAAGAGAGATTCAATGCCTTCAGAAAGGCTTTTTATGAGAAACGCGGAAAAAAATAGATCAGGAGAGTTTCTTTTTCCAGTAGCGTTTCCATACCAGTTTAAGCTTGCTTCGGGAGACCAAAGCCAATCTTTTGGGCAGATTCTGCCGAATATTTCTTGCCAGCTTCTTCGAGAGTTTCTTATTTTTCATGATCACGTTGAAACCATGCGCCCCCTGCTGATGCATGCCGTAAATAGAAAAAGCGTTTATCTTGTGCCCGTTTCTTTTCAGACTGCGTATATTGTCAGCGAGGATCGCCTCGAAGATCCTGTCCTGATTTCTCGGTTGTTTCCATTTGCTGTAGGGGATGTGGAGTTTTTTCGCATAGGCTCTGGCTGTTTTCGGCATGATCTGGTAGCGTCCGTAAGCACCGCTTTTTTTGTTGTGTGCATGATAACTGCCTGTCACAGATTCTATCTTCACCACTTTTCTAACGATCTGTTTCATGGTCTTTGGACTCAAACCGGCTGTCTTTGCCAGTTTTAAAGAAGCATGCGAGGAGACTGTTGTAATGAAAAGGGTTGTCACCACTGCAAAAAGTTTGTCTGAAAATAATTTTTTGGTGAATTTGGAAAGAAGTGTCGTGCGCTTTGTCTGTGTTGTTTTATATAGTGATACTGCGATAATAAGATCCTTTACATAGTATTTGGATGCAATTATAGATAAAATAAGTTAACCATAAGATAATCTATGCTTAACATAATTTTAAGATAAAATTGTAATATTTGTTAATATTACCGCTTATGGGGTACTTTTGCCGAGGGGGTCTTTTGGGAGGTCTTGTCAAGGTGCACATCCTGATCATCGAAGAAAATGTCGGCCTTGAACGATTTGACCACCCTGCGCTTTTCCACGCCGCCGAGGAAGAACGCTTCATCCACACGTACGTCCCAGGCATCGAAAGTACGTATGACCCTTTCAAAGGTCGAGAAGTTCCGTGCCGTGATGAGGGAAGTCTTGATAGGCGCCTGCTCCATGGGGAACTCTTTCTGTATGCGGGATATCACCTTGAGGAGTTTGGCGAAAGGGCCTTTTGGGAGCGGTTTCTTCGCATTTTTCTTCTCATGTTTCAAAAAGGCTTTCAAACCGTGTTTCTTGTAGATCTTTTCCGATGCATCCGAAAAAAGTACGGCATCACCGTCAAAAGCAATGCGTACATCCTTCCGCTTTCCCTTCTTCCTGTACTTCTTGGGGATGATACGTGCTGCCGCTATGCCCTCGTCTATGGCTTCCTGCACATCTTCTTCATGGGCAGAGAGGAAAAGGTCCACATCAAAGGCTTTAAGGTAATTGGAAATGGGCGTTCCGGCTGTCCACCCTGCCCTGTCGATGTCCAGCCCGTATTTATCAATGGAGTTCTTGATGCGGAGCCCCGTTGCCGCATTGTTGCGCGAAAGGACGATCACTTCTATAAGCTTGTCGTCAAACTTCCTGTTGATGCGCAGGATATTCCGGACAAAATCGAAAGCGGCACCGCGCTTGAGTGTCCTGTCCTCATTTTTTATCTGGTACCGGTAGTACTTCTCCAAACCTTTTTTTTCGAACATTTCATTCTCTTCTTCCAGGTCGAAAAGTGCCCGGGAAGAGATCGCGATCACCAGTTTTTTCTTCAGGTCGTAAGCCATGGCCGTCTCTTTTTTGATGAAGTATAACACAAAGGTCTATACAAAAAACATTTTGACATATCTTTGACACAAATATTTGCTATAATAATGTATAAAATGATTTTAAAAGGATGGAAAACATGAGTTTTGGAAATATCGTATTGCTTGTCATCGCAGGTATTGCTGCCTATCTGGTAGCGATCTACAACAAACTGGTACAGCTTAAGGCCGGTATCGATGCGGCCTGGTCCGACATCGACGTACAGCTCAAACGCCGCTATGATCTCATTCCCGCACTGGTCGAGACCGTCAAAGGATACAAGGATTACGAAGCCGGTACGCTGGAAAAGGTCATCAAAGCGCGTCAGGTCGGGCTGACCGCTCAAAGCATGGATGAAAAAGCCGCAGCTGCCAACATGCTCTCCGGGGCGCTGGGGAAACTCTTCGCCCTGGCAGAGGCTTACCCCGACCTCAAAGCCAACACCAACTTTCTCAACCTTCAGGACGAACTGAGCAACCTGGAAAATGCCATTCAGAATGCCAGACGCTATTACAATGCCATAGTCCGTGACTACAATGCCAAGATCGAATCTTTCCCCGACCTCTTCATCGCACAGAAGTTCAATTTTACCAAACGTGACTACTTTGAACTTGAAGAGAGTGAGGCAAAGGCCGTCAAAAAGATGCCAAAGATCGCATTTTAGAAAGCCGATGAAGAAGTTTCTTTTTCTTTTGCTTCTGGCAGGTTTCGCAACGCTTCTGCAGGCGGAGAGGATCACTGCCTATGACATCAATGTAACCGTCGAACAGAGCGGGGAACTCGCCATACAGGAGTCCATCGCCTATGATTTCGAATCTGCCTCCAAGCACGGTATCTTTCGCGACATTCCCTTTACCATACGCTATAACGGTGTCATAAAAAATATCGGATTGAGCGGTTTTTCGGTGACAATGGACGGGTTGCCCGTACAGTGGGAACAAACAACACAGCACTCAAAAAATGCCGGGGAGATCGTCCGTCTCAAGATCGGAAGCGCACACAGCTACCTCACAGGCAAACATCTCTACGAGATACACTACCGCGTCAAAAAGGGCGTACTTCCTGCCGCACAGGACCCGGACAACGATGCCGTCCGGTGGAATGTCATCGGAACGGGATGGAACGTCCCCATTGCAAACATCACGGCATACTTTGCCCTTCCCCCTTCACTCTCAAAAGAAATGGTCGCACTTTCGACCTATACAGGCCGTTACGGCGCTACAGCTTCCGCAGCACGGACCCGATGGCTCGGACCGAAACTTCTTGAGGTGCATGTCGACAGGCTTGCACCCTATGAAGGGCTTACTGTAGAACTTGCCTTTCCCGCCGGTACACTTGCACAGAGCGGAGCGGAGAATGTCAAGCGTTCACTGGCTGACTTTTTTCTTTCCCATTGGCACTGGGCGGCACTCGCAGGCTACCTGTTCTATTTCTTCAACCTCTACAAGCGCAATACAGGTTTTGAAGACCGCCGTTCCATTGCGGTACAGTACGAACCGCCCAAGGGTTTGAGTGTCCTGCAGTCCGGACTGCTTCTGGACAGAAAAGCCGACAACAAGGACTTTGCCGCTGCCGTACTCGAACTGGCATACCTCGGATACATCGAGATAGAACAGCCAAGCGAAAAGGCCGATCCTGTTTTGAAGAAAAAAGAAGGTAAATCCGAAGATGGCCTGACACTCAATCAGAAGTATCTTCTTGATCAGATACTCTTCAGGAACAGCAGCTTTTTTGCCATGAAAAAAGGTTCCGAATCTACTGCCGCCAGATTGAAAAAAGGGTTTGAACATATCAATGACAATCTCTACACCTGGTCCGTTGCAGAAGGGTATATGGAGGAAAACCCGAAAAAGACACGGCAGCGTTTTGCCATCAAAGCCCTCCTTTGGCTGCTCCCTGTCATTCTTCTTACCGCATACACCCTTGTAAAAGCCGTCGGTATCGATACGCTCTTCGTTCTCATTTTCCCGATCATTTTCGGAGCGGTCGGTATCGGCCTCATGTTCCGTCAGCCAAATATTATGGCAAAGATACAGGGTGCCATTTTTGCCGGAGCGGGAATGATGCCGCTGACTGTCTTCCTCGACAAAGGTATCTCTCTCAAAAGCCTTTTTTTCGGTCCTTTTGGCGTATTGCTGGTACTCATCGGTACAGTCTTTTATCTCTACTTCCGTATTGGCAGATTCACCCAGAAAGGCGCCTATGCACAAAAACGCCTTCTGGGACTTCAAATGTTCATCAAACGCGTCAAAGAAGATGAGATAAAACGGCGTCTTGCTGTGGATCCGCTCTACCTCGAACGGCTGCTTCCCTACGCGATGCTTTTCGGTGAGACCAAACACTGGCTGAATTTCTTTACACTCCTCTCCGTCTCTACACCCGTCTGGTATCACGGCAATCTCAATACGCTCGGCCGTTTCGACTCCAGTATGCAGCATGCTGCCACACCGCCTTCACAAAGCGGCAGCGGCGGCGGTGGCTTCTCAGGAGGAGGCGGATTCTCCGGCGGTGGAGGCGGCGGTGGAGGAGGAGGCTCCTGGTAGCACTTAACAGTTCATATGATACAATCGCAAAAAAAGAATTAAGGCCCGTTTTA
>JALSTF010000179.1 GCA_026983895.1 Sulfurovum sp. | reverse complement strand
TTAAAGTGGTCGAATTCGACGGGTTTAACTTTGAACACGTAGGCACTGTGTTCTCAATTGGCCAGGGATCAAATTTGTCACAGATATTCAAATATTAATGTACAATATCAACTATAGGAGTTCACCCAATGACCAAAAATGAGATCGTCAACTATCTGCAGGCACACAAAGATGAATTTGCAAAAAAATACCAGATATCAAAAATAGCACTTTTTGGTTCTTACGCCAGAGGTGAGAACCGTGAAAACAGCGATATTGATGTAGCGATAGAAACGAAACTCAGTGACTATTTTTTACTCTATGATTTTAAAGAAGAGCTGGAAAAGTTCTTTGGGAGCAAAGTCGATGTGGTACGCTTGCGTGAGAAGATGAATGCGCATTTGAGAAAGCGTATTGAAAAGGATGGTATCTATGTATGACAGGAGTTTGGTAACAGAAATACTTGAGCAGATCATCGAAGCCATTGAAACGGTACAGGAAAGATGTACTTTTGCTAAGAATCAGGATGACTTTGTAGATACAAAAGAGGGGCAGGAAAAACTGGATGGAATTTGCATGAAATTGATTGCCGTTGGGGAGAGCCTCAAAAAGATAGGTGTGATCACTGAGAGAAAACTTTTAGCGAAGTATCCTGAAATAGAGTGGAGAAAGATCAAAGGCATACGGGACTTTATCTCTCATCATTATTTTGATCTGGATGCAGATGTGATCTTCAGTATTTGCCAGGATCACATTGATGATCTGTTGAAAACATTGAAAAAAATCTTGCAAGATATACAGAGATAGAAAATGAAAATACAATTTGACCCAAACCTGGACTACCAGCAAGAAGCTATCAAGTCCATCACGGACATCTTTGAAGGGCAGGAAGTGTGTACCAGCAATTTCTCTGTCCCATCGTTTGATACACAAGGCCTGATGCAAAATGAAACAGAACTGGGATACGGTAACAAGCTGCATCTGCTGGATGATGAGATAGTGGAAAATCTTAACAGGATACAACTGCAAAATGGGCTGAAACAGTCAAAGCTGCCTGCCAACAATAAACTCAACAAAGACTTCACCGTGGAGATGGAGACAGGAACGGGGAAGACTTATGTATACCTCAAAAGTATCTTTGAGATGCATAGACTTTACGGCTTTACGAAGTTCATTATCGTCGTGCCGTCCATCGCCATAAAAGAAGGGGTCAACAAAACACTGGAGATCACCGAAGCACACTTCAAGGCAATGTATCAAAACACACCATATGACTACTTCACCTACAACTCTGCCAACCTGGAGCAGGTAAGAAGCTTTGCAACCAATGACTACATACAGATCATGGTCATCAATATCGATGCCTTTCGCAGAAGTTTCACAGACCCGAGCAAAGAGACCAAAGCCAACATCATCCACCGAACCAACGACAAACTCAGCGGCTACAGACCCATAGAGTTCATACAGTCTACCAACCCCATCGTCATCATCGACGAACCGCAAAGTGTAGACACCACTTCCAAGTCCAAAGAAGCCATAGCATCACTTAACCCCTTGTGTACCATACGCTACTCTGCAACACACAGAGAGAAACTGCATATGGTCTACAAGCTTGATCCTGTAGATGCCTACAATAAACAACTGGTCAAGCAGATAGAAGTAGCAGAGTTCAAAGTAGAAGACGGTAACAACAAAGCCTACATTAAACTGGTATCGGTAGACAACAAAAAAAGCCCTATCACCGCCAAAGTGGAGATAGATGTCATGAAAAGCGGCTCGGTGACGCGTAAAAAGCTTACGGTAAAGCAGGGTGATGACCTCTTCGACCGTTCGGGCGGACGAAATATCTACAGCGGATACATCATCAACGACATTTACTGTGAAGAGGGGGCGGAGTATATAGACTTTACCTCTAAGCCTGAGATAGTAGAACTTGGACTTGCTATAGGCGGTGTAGATGAGGATGAGAGAAAACGACTTCAGATACGAAAAACCATCGAGGAGCATTTGGAGAAGGAACTTAGACTTACCAAGAAAGGTATCAAGGTATTGAGTCTCTTTTTCATAGACAGGGTGGCGAACTACCGTTGGTATGACGAAGAAGGTAACGCACAAAAAGGAAAATATGCATTGGTCTTTGAAGAGGAGTACAATACGCTCATCCGAAAACCAAAATATAGAACACTCTTTGAAGATGTCAATATAGATACCATTGCCGAGCAGGTGCATAATGGATACTTTTCCATCGATAAAAAAGGAAAAGTCAAAGATACCAGTGGCAAAACACAGGGAGATGAGGATACCTACAGTCTAATCATGAAAGACAAAGAGAAGCTCCTATCCTTGGACAATAGATTGAAGTTCATCTTTTCCCACTCAGCACTGAGGGAAGGGTGGGATAATCCAAACATTTTCCAGATCTGCACACTCAACGAAAGCAACTCAGTCATCAAAAAGCGGCAGGAGATAGGGCGCGGGCTGAGACTCTGCGTGAACCATGAAGGTGAGCGGGTCTTTGGTTTTGACACCAATACCTTGACCGTCATGGCAAATGAGTCTTACGAAGAGTTCGCTAGACAACTGCAAAAAGAGATAGAAGACGATACCGGCATCAAGTTCGGACTTATAGAAGAACATACCTTTGCGAACCTTGTCACAGCAGATGAGAATGGCGAAGAAGCCTATCTTGGATTGGATAAATCCGAAGATCTCTGGAAGCACCTGTATGATGAAAAATATATAGATGACAGGGGAAAGGTGCAAGATAGTCTAAAAATGGATTTGAAGGCTAATTCTGTAACATTGCCAGAGGGATATGAAGCCGTTTCGCCACAGATAATTACCTTGCTGAAAAAAGTAGCCGGGAACCTCAATATCAAAGATGCAAGTAAAAAAAGAGTGGTGACGCTAAACAAAGAAGTGTACGTGAGTGAAGAATTTACAGAACTTTGGAATCGCATTAAATACAAAACAACCTACCGGGTAAAATTTGATGAAGCTGGACTCATTGAAGCCTGTGCCAAAGAGATACGAGATCACTTGGTGGTAGGGAAGTCAAGATTTCACTACAGCAAAGCCGGTATAGAAATAACACAGGGTGGTGTAGGTGCAGATGTAGTGGAGGAATCAAGCTTTGTCTATGATCCGAAAGACTTTGCATTACCGGACATTGTGACCTACCTGCAAAACGAGACCAACCTTACGCGTAGAGCCATCGTGGAGATACTGACTAGGAGCGGCAAGCTGGAGCAATTTAAAAATAACCCGCAAAAGTTCATAGAGCAGACTATGGGGATGATACAAAGAACGATGAGACACTTCGTGGTAGATGGCATCAAATATGAGAAGATAGGCGATGAAAGCTATTACGCGCAAGAGATCTTTGAAGAACAGGAACTCGCAGGCTACCTGAATCAAAATCTTCAGGAGAGCCAAAAGGGTGTCTACGACTATGTGATCTACGATTCAGATGTGGAGAAAAACTTTGCCATTTCGTTTGAGAACAACAGTGCCGTGAAAGTCTATGCGAAACTACCCGGCTTCTTTAAAATAGATACTCCATTGGGAAGCTACAATCCTGACTGGGCAGTGGTCATAGAAAAAGACGGCGAGGAAAAGCTTTATTTTGTAGTGGAGACAAAAAGTTCTCTTTTTACCGATGCCCTGCGACCGACAGAACAAGCCAAGATCGACTGCGGATCTGCGCACTTTGATGCACTGGGGGATGAGGTGAAGTTTATCAAAGCTGCCAAGATGGGGGATGTCGAAGATGTGGTGTATGGATAACAGCTTATACTAATACAAAGGCAAAAAATGGGAAATACACTGATAGCGGTTGGACTGGGATTGATCATTGCGGGAATTGCTTACAAATTCGGCCTTTTGAACTGGTTTGGCCATCTTCCCGGAGATATTCGCTACAAAGGGGAACATACCTTTGTTTTCATACCGTTGACCTCCATGCTGCTGGTCTCCGCTCTCCTCTCTTTGATCTTCCGGATCATGGGAAAGTAGAGATCGTGCGCTGCTTTTCCTGTTCCAAACCAGGCTTAAGCATTTTATGCAAAAAATGCATAGAGACCCTGTTCGTACCGACGGTGAGAACAAGAACTGTCGGAACGCTGGATGTCATCAGCTTTTTCCGCTACAGTACACTTGAATCGCTGCTGCATACCAAGCACAAACCCGAAGGGTACCGTGTGTATAAAAAACTGGGTGCACTTTTTTTTCGCCCTTTCATCAAAGAATTCGCCGAGAACGATGAGGGGGAGATCTTCATCGTAGGGATCGATGAAGTGGTCAGGAACGGCTATTCGCATGTGGCACTGCTGACGCACAGTATGCAATACAAACAGGCCAGGCCTCAGCATGCCGTACTGAGGGCACGCAACAGGGTGAACTATTCGGGAAAATCTTTGCAGTTCCGCCTGGACAACCCCAGAGATTTCGTCTACAGCGGGAAAGAGGGTGTCGATGTGATCCTGGTCGATGATATCATCACGACCGGTATCACATTGCAGGAAGCACAGAAAGTGCTGATGGAGCACGATGTCAATGTGCTGTTCGCCCTGACACTGGCCGATGTGGAGGCGTAGGCGGGGCTAGAATTTTCCTTCCAGAAAATGTTCAAAGATCTCCGTTACGAGATCGATCCTTTCTGAAAAACTCTTTTTCGATGCCCGTTCATGGACGGTATGGTCGCCATCGCCGTAAGGCCCCCATCCGTCGAGGGTGGGAACCCCCTGTGAAGAGATGATATTGGCATCGCTTACCCCGCCGCGCTTTTCAGTAGGCAGGTCGATACTGCACAGGGTATTGATCTTTTCTACGAAGGCTGCCTGTTCGGGAGTAGGCTGCATGACATCTCTCTGGATGCCGCCGCTGAGCGTCGCTTCGGTGCCCTCTACATAGGAAGTGTTGACAATCTCATCGATGGCGGCAAGGACCCTGTCCCTTTCATCGGTCGTGGTATAGCGCAGTTCAAAGGTGAGGTGGGCTTCGGGAGAGATGGTGTTGGCACCGATACCGCCGTGCATTTTGCCTACATTGACCGTGGTGCCTTTGTCGAGGTCGGTGAGTGCGACCAGTCTCAGGAGTTTTTCCGCAGCTTCCCGGTTGGCATCGGCCCCTTTGTCGTAATGGTTCCCCGCATGGGCGGCGATACCTTCAATGTCGATGAAAAAGGTACCCACCCCTTTGCGGCCGATGACCACTTCGTCATGTACGCCTGCTGCTTCGAAGACCATACAGTAGTCGTACGCTTTTGCCAGTTTGGCCGAGAGGTGTTTACTGTCATCGCTGCCTGTCTCTTCATCGCTGACGAGCAGGAAATCGATGTTGTGGATCGCACCGAATTTTTGATAGGCATTTCGCAGTGCCTGGAGTGCAATATAATTGCCGCCTTTCATGTCGCAGACACCGGGACCGTAGATCCATGCTTCATCCTCTTTGAATGTTTCGAAAGTGTCAGGAGGGAAAACAGTATCGAGATGGCCGAGCAGCAGGAGTTTTTTGCCCTCTTTTTGTGGGGCGGTAAGATGCAGGTGGTCGCCGATGGTTTCTCTGGGGTAGCGGGTAAGGGTATAGCCGATCTCTTCGAGCCAGTAGGCGAAGATCTCTCCGTTCCTGTCCACCCCCTCTTTGTTCTTTGTCCAGGAGTTGATCTCGATGATCTTTTTGAGTTCACTAAAATTGATACTGCCCATTCTTTCCCTTTATCTTATCAATATGTTATGGGCACCTCTAACAATAGGTAATGCTCACAATGGGTTTTGCAAATGTAAGATTTTGCAAGAGGCTTTCAAGTCCTAGCCATAGCTAAGATGAAGGAAGAATCTTGTGAAAGATTGCGTTTGCAAAACCCACCCTGCGGGCATTCCCAGCTTTCGCCTATGCGTTGTTACTCTTTTTCGACTTAGCTACGGCTAGGCCTTCAAAAGAGTGCCTAGCCTAGACAAAAGCTGGAAATGTTGTGAGTATCACCTATTATTAGAGGTGCCCTTATTTTTTTGTAATCATTCTCTGAAGATATTTTAGTAAATTATAGTAAAATTATACATTAATAAGAGGAGGAGTGATGTCCAGAAAGATAGGTATGTGGCTGTACAGTAACGGCGGTGGCGACAAGATCCAGAAAAAGATCGTAAGAAAGCTTAAAGAGAGAGGGATCGATACGGTGACCGATATCAACCTGCGGCAGGCGATTGCCAAAAAAGGGCATATTTACCACGGCAAGATCAAAGTGGACAAACTAGACCTCTTCTTCTCGTACAATGCAGGGGAACAGACACAGTATCAAGTCTTTTTGTATCAGGCACTGAGCCGCGTCATCCCCATGATCAACTCCTACGATGCGTTCGCTTTGACAGAAGACAAGTTCCAGACCTCCTTCCTGCTTCAGCAGCATGGGATCGCTACACCGGATTTTCAGCTTTGCCACAGAGATGATACCCATCAGCTTGAGCGCATCATGAAAAAATGGAGCAGAATGGTTTACAAGCCGACTGACGGCTGGGGCGGAGTGGGCCTGACGAAAATAGAGAGCCAGGAGACACTTGATATGCTGCTGCCTTTCCTGAACCAGATGGACCTGCGATTCTTCTATGTGGAGAAATTCGTCAAGTATGATAATACCGATTTCCGTGTGGACATCGTCGACGGGGAGTTCGTGGGATGCTACGGACGAAAGGCGAGCAAAACGGACTGGCGTACCAATGTGACAAGCGGCGGTTCGGTCTTTCTCAGGGAACCGGATGATGAAGTGATCGCCATTGCAAAGAAGGCGGCCAGGGTTTGCGGTACGGATATTGCAGGCGTGGATATCATCTATGATCTTGAGAAAGAAGAGTATGTGGTCCTCGAGGTGAACGGCATTCCTGCATTCGCGACACCGGAACAGGAAAAAATGGGATTGGATTTCAACAAAAAGAAGATAGACCTGATCGTAGATATGATCGACAGAAAAACAAAAAAATAGAAGGAAAACAAAAATGGCAAAAAAGAAAAAACAGCAGAAACTACCAAAGCTCGGATTACTCTATCTTGATTATGTATTGAGATTTTTCGACAAATCGAACTTCAAAGGCTGGCCGGATAAAATAGAGACAGTCACGTACCACTGGAAGAATGACAAGGCAAGATTCATCAAAGAGGTCAAAAGAAAGAAGATCGATGTACTTATAGGGAATATCCCCGCTACGGCTTATGAGACTTTCAGGGAGATCGCCAGAGAACTTCCGCATGTGCAGTTCATCCCTTCCATGGATACACAGTTCTCCAACAAGTCCAAAGAGAATGTGACGCGTTTTGCCTGGAAATACGACATACCCATTCCGAAGACATACATCTTCTACGATCATGAAAAGGCGGATAAGTTCATCGACTCCACAGTTTTCCCGAAGATCATCAAAAAATCCTACGGCCCGTCAAACTACGGTGGATACTTCGTCCACAAGGTAGACTCCGCGCAGGAAGCACACAACCTTTTGGCTCAGAAGAAGTACCACCCTGTCTATATGCAGGATTTCGTACCTATGGAAGCGGATGTCCGTGTCATGCTTATCGGCCACAAACCGGTCTGTGCTTTCTGGAGAAGACCGCCTGAGGGCGAATGGCTGACCAACACGTCACAGGGCGGAAGTATGGATTATATGGATGTTCCCAAAGAGCTGCTTGACCTGGCGGTTAAAGTTTCCAAAGCGGCCAATGCCGAGTACTGGGCATGCGATGTTGCCGTAGGTGAAGACGGCAAGTACCGTATCCTCGAATGTGCCACAGCGTTTGCTGCCTTCCCGTACATCAGAGACTGGATCGGCCAGTACCTGATGTGGAAATTCTCCAATGGAAGATTTCCTCTGCCGAACATTCCTCTCTACAACTGGGAAGAGCTTGGCAAAATGGATGCTTCTGTGCTCAGAACGCTGCGTTACATTACTTTCGGCCGCTATACGCCTAGTTATGACGGGGCTTTCTTCCTTGACAGCAAGACCAAGGTAACCGAAGAGGGTGAAATGTATCTGCATGAACTTGACAGCCTCTATCCGATGCTGCTTACAGAAGACAGGACCCAAGAAGAGTGGCCGAGTGAGAAGTGGAATTTCCAGGACAATTACGGTCATACCATCAGAAAAGTACATGCACAGAGCAATCCGCATTATAATGACGACGAGGCTAACGAAAGTGCCGAACAGGAAAATATGATTGAAATGACGGAGGAAAAGGTGGAGAAACTGCTTCGTTCCGTAGAAGGGATCGGAAAGAAAAAAGCCGAGAAGATCATGGACAGGTTCGATACAACAGAACTGGTCCATGCCCTGGAGACAGCACCGGAAAAGATCTCCGAAGAATTCACATGGTTCAAGGACAAATTCCTCAAAAAACTGAAAAAAGAGTGGAAATCATTGAAAGATAAGCTTTAAAGATGTATAAATTCATCGTTTTTCTCCCGTGTACTGCACGGGAGAGGCATATTTGAGTTCACAGCAGTGGATTGAACTATTCATACGATTATAAGGCTGATTTAAAAAATGAAAAACCAATATATGTCCTACCAGGAAAGCCTGGATTTCCTCCATGATATGGAGAAACAGTACCCCGATCTCATTGAGATCATCAAGATAGGTACGACCTATGAAGGACGCGACATTGTCCTTGCCAAAATATCAAAAAATATAGAAAAGGCGGATGAAAAACCGGCACTGCTCTATACCGGGAGTATCCATGCCAGAGAGTGGATCGGCCACGAACTTGCATTGAAATTCATCGGGCATGTGGCAGAGAACCAGGATGTGGACCCCGAGCTTGAACGTACACTGAATGAATCAACGCTCTATATGGTACCCTGCCTTAATCCCGACGGGTATGAGTATTCACGCAAGCATTTCTCTTTCTGGAGAAAGAACCGCCGTAAAAACCATGACGGTACCTACGGTGTCGACCTGAACCGAAACTTTTCCATAGGTTTTGTCAAGCAGAAAGATACAAGTTCAAATGTCTATGGAGGAGAAGAGCCTTTTTCCGAAGCAGAGACAAGGGCTATCAAAGAATTCGTTGATACCCATGAAAATATCACCATTGCCCTTGATTACCACTCACAGGGGAATGTCTTTTTTCCGGCACACAAGTTCAAGCATGAAGCGGAGATGGACGGGACCGATATGAATGTCCTGGCTGCCAATATGAATGATGAATTCATGAAGATCACCGGCAGGAAGTATGGTATCCACAGAGGAAAGCCGCCGGCACATCTCATTTCGGGAAGCGGAAGGGAGTACTACTATTCCAGAGGTATCCTTGCCATGGTGGTCGAAGTGGGGACGAAGAATATCCCGGACTATATGAAAAGTATGAGCAGCAGTATCCATGAGAATATCCCGGCACTCAAGAAAGCTTTTTCCGAAGTGGTCAACTACTCGTCCTATGCACCGGGCAGGGTTGAGGAATTTACTCTGGAGGACAGAACGGCCAATTCTGTGACACTGGTCTGGAAGTATGAAGTGCGGGATGATATCTTCTTTGAGATCTACCGCAGCACCAAGGACAAAGATGCCTGCAACGAACGTACGAAAGTCGGGATCGCAGGAGGCCAGAGCTTTACCGATACGGATCTTGAGAGTTCTACCAATTATCACTATACGATACGTGCGGTCAGCAAGAAAAGCGGATACAAATCACCGTTCGCTCCTGTGGTCAAAGTACGGACGAAACTTGAGGATGACGAGTTCTTCAAGTTGATATTCGCGACCAAAGAGGGGACAGGCTATGTCGGACAGTACACACAGGAGCAGAACCGTGCGCACTTTGGCCTGAATTCGCTCTTTGTGGGTATCAACAAGTCCAAAGGGATCTGTGACGCGGTAGTGAGTTTC
>JALSTF010000178.1 GCA_026983895.1 Sulfurovum sp. | reverse complement strand
TCAATAAAAATAACGCCTCCATGGTCTCTTCGGCTGGCGACCCAGCCGGCTACAGTAACGGTCTGCCCGATATGTTCTTCATTTACTTCTGCACAATAATGTGTTCTCATCAATTATCCTATCTATATAATAATGGCGCGATTATATCTAAATGTAGTTTATGCCCTTATGAGAGCAGGTAATCCTTCTCCCAAAAGAATTCGATCCACTCGTCGGTCTCATAAAGCGAAAAGTCAGGTTGGATGACGGCACTTTTTTTGTAAAAGAGCGAAGCGATCCTGCATGTGACATCGGGATAGGCTTCTTTAAGAGAGGAGAGAACCTCTTTGGTGGTCTGGCCGCTGTCAATGATATCATCTATCAGCAATACTTTTTGAGCGTGGGAGAGGTCAGGTATATTGAAGATCTTGCAGGCCGCAGCATTTTTCTGATCTCCTTCGTAGAGAATGGAATTGATACTCATCAGCTGACGGTTGCCTGTTGCAGAGGCATAGGCATGCCCCAGTGTCCATCCGCCCCGCGCGATGGCAACAAGGGTGTCTGGATTGTAGGTATCGGTGAGTTTGACCAGTGCTTTGACATCCTTAACAAATTCCGTATAACCGTAATAGCGCATGATTCCTCCTTCTGTTTCGGTTATGGTATCGAAAAAATGCCAATCTTTGCTATAATCGCCACATGGATCATAATGAGAAAATAGAAAAAGCCAAAGCCAGACTCATGTTGGAGCACCCCTATATCGGTTCGGTTGCAACGTTGTTGAAACTGGATAACGATCGGGAGACCCTGACCTTCAGCAGTGACGGGATCACCCTGAAATACAATGATGAATATATGGAAAAGGCACCGCTTGACGAGATAGAATTTGCGCTTGCCAATGGGGCGATGCATGCCGTACTCAAACATCAGGAACGTCTCAATGAGAGAGCAGGGCGTATCTGGCAGGCGGCTACGGATCTGACCGTGAACAATTTACTGGTCAAGAACGGTTTTGCGCTGCCTCCCTATGTGTACTATGATGAGCGATTTTCCGGAATGTATGCCGAAGAGATCTATGACATACTCAAAGATGAAATGATCTATAACCAGACACTTGATGATGCCGAAGCGCCCACGCCTGACGATGCCAAAAGCGAAGAAGGCAAAGAGAAGCAGGAGCAGAAGGAAAAGAAGGAGCAGAAAGAAAGGGAGCAGGGAGCAGGGAACAGGGAGCAGCAGGATTTGGTACCCCAGGCGCCGGAACAGGTACAGGCAGAGAGCTTCGACCCGGAAGAAAAGGAGGCACTGGAGGCAGAGCTTCGGGAGTATTTCGAGCAGATATTCCGAAAATACAAGCGCCAGGGGGAGCTGCCAAAAGAGCTGGAGTTCGTTGTACCCGAATATTTCTCTCATCAGGTGAGTTGGCGTGAGATGCTCTACAAATATATTGCTGCTTATGCCAAAAGTACCTATACTTTTGTACCACCCAATATGAAGTACCTCTATCGGGGTATCTATCTTCCCAGCCTGAGTTCCGATCTTCTGCGTATCGTTGTCGCCATCGATACATCCGGTTCCGTGGATGAGACATTGCTTTCACTCTTTTTGGGAGAAATCCATGCCATCATGCAGAGCTATCCCAATTATGAGATCGATGTCATCACCGCTGACGCCAAGGTGCAGTCACACCGGGTCTATCTCCCCGGAGAAACGTTGGAATATACGCTCAGCGGAGGAGGGGGAACGGACTTTCGTCCGGTATTCGCATACATTGACAGGTATGTGAACTATCCGACACTGCTGCTTTATTTTACCGACGGCATGGGGACATTTCCCGAACTTGAGCCCTCCTATGATGTTTTATGGGTCATGCCTGAAGCCAAAGAAGTACCCTTCGGGGAAGTACTGGTATTGGGGAGTTAAGGGCACCTCTAATAATAGGTAATGCTCACAATGGGCTTTGCAAATGTAAGATTTTGCAAGAGGTTTTCAAGTCCTAGCTATAGCTAAGATGAAGGAAGCATCTTGTGAAAGATTGCGTTTGCAAAGCCCACCCCGCGGGCATTCCCAGCTTTCGCCTATGCGTCGTTACTCTTTTTCGACTTAGCTACGGCTAGGCCTTCAAAAGA
>JALSTF010000177.1 GCA_026983895.1 Sulfurovum sp. | reverse complement strand
GGCCAGAAGTGGTGAATTTGAACATAGCAGAGGGGAGGGATATGGAGAAAACCTATATGCCGCCTCCCACATATCTTCCTATACGGATGCCATCAATACATGGTATGAGGAAAAAAAGTATTATCACTATGCAGACAACAGCTGCACAGCAGGTGAACAGTGCGGTCATTACACCCAGCTCGTCTGGCAAAACGCTTCAAAGTTTGGATGCGGCAAGGCCGTGTACCAGACAGGCCGGTATGAGGGGTGGGTTCTCATTGTCTGTCAGTATACACCCCCTGGCAATTACATTGGCCAGAAACCGTATTGAGAAGATTTTGAAGGTAAAATAGTTCATTTTCTCAATACTTACCGTTTTTTTGATAAAATTTCTATGATTATAGAATTTTTACTTTGAGAGAAAAAAAGAGGGCAACGCCATTAAGTTAAGCGAAAAAAATACATCAATAACGGCATATAAATAACCTCTATTTTTTAGAATAAAAAGCTAAAAACAACAAAAACAACAAAACAAATAAAGCACGTATATATACAGAAATTATTTTACACTACCATCAAAAATGTCTATTTGATCGATGCGCAAAATGACGGGTATGCTTATTTGCCTATTCATTGAGATGGATTGAAAGACAGTCTTGTTTACAATTTTGCTACAATACGACCATATCAATACAAGAGGACCATGTTATGAGCAATACGGAAAAACTGAAGAACTTTTTGGAACTGGAGGTCATCCCTGATCTTGAAGCGGCGATCGATGAGCTTTTTGAAGTCATAGACAAAGCAAAGAGCGCGACCAAAGAGCAGAAAGAAGACCTCGAAGAGATGCGTGAAATGCGTACGGAATGTTTTAGCATCGTTGAGGAGATCAACCGCGATGAAATGGATGAAGAAGAAGCGACAGAGCTTCTTGCTGAGTTGATGGAAATGAAGACGGAGGAATCCTGAGCATTTCTTCTTATGTGTTCCCACACGATCGCGGGAACACACTATTGACTATTTTACTTCTCTAATTCTTTCCGCACGATATGTACCGCTTCGACCATATTTTCCAAACTCGGTTTGACCTCTTCCCACTTTCGTGTTTTCAGTCCGCAGTCGGGGTTGATCCAGAGTTGCTCTTTGGGTAGTACCTCCAGCAGGGCTTTGATCTGGGTGACGATCTCTTCGACGCTGGGGATACGGGGCGAGTGGATGTCGTAGACACCCGGTCCCACCTCCTGCTTGTAGCCTACCTCGGCAAAGATCTTGAGCAGTTCGTTGCCGCTGCGTGCCGTCTCGATGGAGATGACATCCGCATCCATCGCTTCGATGGTACGGATGATGTCGTTGAACTCACTGTAGCACATATGGGTGTGGATCTGCGTCTCTTGTCTGGCAGAGCTGACCGAGAGCTTAAAGTCCCTGACCGCCCAGCGCTCATACTCGGCGATCTTCTCGCTTCTCAGTGGATACCCCTCTTTAAATGCCGCCTCATCGACCTGAATGATCTTGATGCCGGCATTTTGAAGGTCATCCACCTCGTCATTGATCGCCAGCGCGATCTGCCGGCTTACCTCGCTTCTGGGAAGGTCGTCACGCACGAACGACCAGTTGAGGATCGTCACAGGGCCGGTAAGCATCCCTTTCATGATATTTTCCGTTTTGCTCTGAGCGTAGGTGATCCACTCCACCGTCATCGGTTCGGGACGGCTGATGTCACCGTAGATGAAAGGCGGTTTGACGCAGCGGCTGCCGTAGCTCTGCACCCAGCCGTTTTGACTGAAGCCGTAGCCTTTGAGCTGCTCGCCGAAGTACTCGACCATGTCGTTTCGCTCAGGCTCACCGTGTACCAGCACCTCCAGACCACACGCCTCCTGAAAGGCGACACACTCGTCGATGTAGGCTCTCATCTGTGCCACATAGGTACGCTCATCGATGATGCCCTGTTTGAACTCCCGTCTGGCTTGACGCACCTGAGGGGTTTGCGGGAACGACCCGATGGTCGTGGTTGCCAGCGGCTTGTACCGCAACGCTTCGTGTTGGATGGCGATACGCTCTTCGTAGGCACCTTCACGTTCATGGCGGCTGATCTTGGCGGTACGCGCCTGTACGGTTTTGTCGTGGATGCGTGCGGAGGTACGG
>JALSTF010000176.1 GCA_026983895.1 Sulfurovum sp. | reverse complement strand
GATCACCGGCCTTCCCCTTCCCTGCTGGCATGAGTACTCTATCGATGAAGCGGAAGAACTCATTTGCAAAGTAGGGATGAAGAATCTTCTGGGCAACAGTAAAGAGCTTGTGCTCAACTTTCCTGAAAAAATGATAGCCGCCGATGAACTCAAAGTACTTCAGCTTAGGAACTCCGACAAGATAGACAAAATCATCGATATCAATATCGACCTGGACAAAGGATTCAACCATAGATTTACCGAACTGCTTCCCGTACACTTTAAAGAGTGGGCCTTGCATCCGTCCAACTCTTTTTTCATTGCAGAGTACAAAGAACAATTCTTCGGCCTGCTTTTCTCCCTGAGACTCAAACCGGAAGCTTTCGAGAAAATCATCAATTTTGAGATCAAGGAAAAGGACCTCACCGCCGAAGATATCGCGTCTTACGATGAGACAGGAACGAACTATGTCATCTCTTTCTTTGCTATGAATAAAAAAGCTGCGACCATGCTCTTCATCCGCCACTATGCCCACCTCATAGCCAATCAAAGCTCTATTTCGGAAGTCGGTGTCTCCACCATGATGGATGACGGAAGAAAACTTTTGGCCAACATGAACCTCAAAAGACATATCTGCATGAAACTTGACAACGGCCTGATTCTGGAGTCTTACCGCAATTCACTCTCCAACCTGCTGGCATCCGAATACGTCATCAAAATGATCCTGTCGAAACAGGAGTGTCCAGAGGAGTGATATCGCCTTATCCATCGCTGATTTTACATTAGTTCCTCACGCATAACCAAAAGTTAATAAATTTATCATCATTTGACGTATTTTACTTAACTTTCGCATATAAACAACCTACACAAAAGAGGTAGGTTGTTTATAATCATGACAACAGGTAGGCGAACTTCCTTACCCAGTCGTTCCAGGCTTCCGAACCTTCCACATCTACTCCGTTCTTTTGCAGGTCTTTGACCAGCATGATGGCGAACTCTCCGGGGAGCTGCAGGGAGAAGGTGAGCACGTTGTCGATGGCTGCATCGCTTTGGTTTTCCCTGAGGGCATTGACCAGGCCGATGGCCAATGCCATCATCACCTTGGGGTCCTCCCCTTCCAGGGTTTCCAAAGAACCGTCAAGGATCGTAGAGAGGTCAGGCAGTGCTTGCATGACTTTTTTGAAACTCAGATATCCTACAGCCGCTTCACGCCCGACTGCACCGCTGATACTATCTAATATTAATTCCGTGTCGATACCCGATTTGACGATACTGTCGACATACTCCCAGCTTCTCGGTGTCGCAAAACTCTTTTCATTCGAGAGTGGGTCGAAAGTGAAGAGCATCGACTTGTCATAAGCCAGAAAAGCGATGATCGCCGATTCGATGCCGTTGCCATAAGCCCAGGTTTTCCAGTCCTCGAAATCGACCTCCATCTCGAAATGCACGAAACGGTTGGCGAGCGGCGGAGGCATTTTGTAAACCACCCCTCTGTCATTCTCACGGTTACCCGCTGCGACAATACTCCACCCTTCGGGGAGTTCATATTCCCCTACCCGCCTGTCGAGGATGAGCTGATAGGCCGAAGCCTGTACAGCCGGAGGTGCCGTGTTGATCTCGTCAAGAAAGAGAATACCTCTGCTCTCAGGATCGCTTGGAAGAAAACTCGGTTTTGCCCAGACCCCCTCCTGTGTATCTTCTTTGAAAAAAGGGATCCCCTTCAGGTCTGTCGGATCGAGCAGCGAGAGACGCAGATCAAGAAAATCGAGCGCTTTGGCTTCGGCGATCTGCCTGACAATGGAGGATTTTCCGATACCCGGCGCCCCCCAGATGAATACGGGGAGTTTCCTGTCTATCAGTCTGTCTATCACTTTGGTAATATTGGATGCTTTCATTTCATTGTTTCCTTCTGTATGCGTCATAATTCAGCATCTGTTCATACTCTGCAGCAAAGATCTCGTTCTGCGCCAGTTCATTCTGAAGGCGCGTATCGACCTTGAGGATTTCCAGCAGTTCTCTCGGGACCGATGCATTGGTCGCCAAGCCGCGATTGATCTCAAAATCCTCCCTCGCAAAGAGTGCGCGCAATAGACTCTCGGGAAGAGAAGGATTGTGTGCAAGCAGCGCAAGCAGCGAACTGTCGTGCCTATAGAGTG
>JALSTF010000175.1 GCA_026983895.1 Sulfurovum sp. | reverse complement strand
CATCGGGTGGATCACGATAAAGTCAACCTTGACGATATCTCCGGTTTTATACTTCTTGGGTTTGATCTTGATCATCGATTTTCTTGCTTCTGCTGCCATGTGCTATCCTTTATATATATTGTAAAATTCTTGTTTTGTTCCGCTTGCCTAACGCTATCAGCCACATCCGCCGATGGTCACTTTGACAGACTTGGCTGCTTTGAGGAAGGTACCGTCACTGAGCTCCACTACAGCTACCACATCCTGTGTACCGCCAAGTTTGATCCTCGTAGCAAAATACCCTTTCCCGTTCAGAGGGGTTAGCATCACATCCGCACATCTCGCGTTACCGTTCTTCGTACTGAGGATATGGATCGCTTTAACATAGTTGTTCTCCTCCATCGGATGATCGACATTGACCTTTACCGGTACCACTGCACCGTTCTCCGCGATCTCAGGTACAGTCAGTTTGACCTTTTCGCTTTCTGCGACTTTCTTTCCACCTGTGATAGCATTGAGTGCTGCTTCATAGGTAATTGCATTTTCACCCTTTGGGACACTTTTTTCCTCTTTTGCCATCACCAGTGCCGGTGTTGCCACGGTTGCCAGGGCGGACATCGCACCCAGATTTTTTAAAAAACTTCTTCTTTTCATACTTTTCTCCTTGTTTATTTTTTCGTTTTGTCAGCGGTTACATAGGCGGTCAAGTCACAGATCTCCTGCGCGTTGAAAAGCCCGGTGGTCAGATTGATCGTCATATGTGTGTTCGGATTGTCGATCCGTGCATCAGCGATCTTCTGATAGACAAACTGAGGTGTTCTCGTCTTTGTATCGAGAAACATTGCCTTGTAGTTCGTAAGATCCGGACCGATATTTCCTGCCCCCTTGGCACCTTCGATGTTATGACAGGCGACACAATTCCCAAACTGTTTTGGCTTTTTTTTGCCGTTAACCTCAACAAACTTCACCAACCCCGCAGGCGGTTTCTTTTTGGCTTTTTTACCGTTGAGATTATGGAAAATGTACTCTCCTCTGGCAATTGATGCCGGATCGTTCAGATTACATGACTTGGGCATGGTATATTTCTGCGGTGCCTTGAGAAGATCTTTTTCGATCATCTTGCTCGCATCAGGCATCTCATATGCTTTTGTCAGATCTGTCCCCGCAAATACAGCGGTTCCCGAAATGAGAAAAGCAGCCCATGCAATATGTTTGATTGTGGTATGCATCCATACTCCTTTTTCTAAGTGGTTTCAGGAGGTATGGTAACGTAGAAGTGTAAAAATAGTGTAAAAAATAAATATTTTATTATAAAATTATTTTATATTATAAAAAATATAACGAAAGGTAGTGCCTTTCCCCGGTACGGAGATGACCTCCAGGTCAATTCCCTCCTCATCTATGATCTGTTTGACAATATTCAAACCGATTCCAAATCCTCCTTTGGCTTCATTTTCCCGGTAGTAGCGCGAAAAGATCTTGCTGACATCCTCAATCCCAACTCCTTCGTCTCGTACTTGAAAACAAATAGACTCGGCACGTTCTTCCAGTTTGATCTCGACACGGCTTCCATCATGGCTGTATTTGATCGCATTGGAGACGGTGTTGTCTACAATGCGCTGTAGTTTGGTACGGGAGAAATGATAGATGACTCCCTTGTGTATCTCTGTCTCCAGAGCAATATGCTTCAAATTTGCGATCTCTTGAAAGTAGTCTACCCTCTGCTGAATGAACACAGCCATATCGATCTCTTCCATCCGGTGCTGTACACGTCCTTTTTTTATAAGATAATCCATATCGTTATAGATCGTTGCAAGTGTTTTGGAGGCTGCTTTCATCCGATGAAGATATTTGTTCTCACCATATTTATTGGCAAAAAGATCCGCATTGAGATTGATAATGCTCAAAGGAGTGTTGATCTCATGCATAGAGTCTTTGATGAAGTTGTCCAACTGTGTATTGATCTTTTCAAACGGTGCTGAAAAATTCCGCAGTAACAATAGAGAAAAGAGATAAAGGGCGAAAATGATCCCCATCAGCACCAATGTCGCAAAAAGGTAGATCCTGTATGCCGTATGTTGTGTCGATACAAGCAGATAATCCGCACCAAAATAATACGAAGGCGGCAATGTGTAGATATAGTAATAATACTCCCCCTCTTTATGAAAACCT
>JALSTF010000174.1 GCA_026983895.1 Sulfurovum sp. | reverse complement strand
CGTAAAGACGGGCTTTGGCCTTCTGAAATTGACGGGTGGTTTTTTATGGGACAGGAGAGTGTTCCCTCCTCTGCACTTTGAGATAGCCTATAAAAAAATCACCTTGATATCCGAAGGAGTATTCCTCAAAAATCAAGCTGAAAAATCAGACTAAATGTGTATAATGTTTCCAAAAAACCTATCAAGGATCCGATACATGTTACGTAAAAAGATATATAACCCTGATTCAAAAGAAAGAACCAGTGACCGCAAGATCTTCGGAGGTGATCCTACCGGTATTTTCGAACTCAACGATATCAAATACCAGTGGGCGTACAATTTGTGGGAAATGATGCTCAACAATACCTGGTTCCCCAAAGAAGTGGATATGACAAGAGATGTCAACGATTACAAACAGTTGACAGATGCAGAGAAACAGGCTTATGACAAAGTACTGGCACAGCTTATTTTCATGGACTCGCTGCAGACCAATAACATCATTGACAACCTGAACCCCTTCATCACTGCACCGGAAGTGAACCTTATTCTGGTCAGACAGGCTTTCGAAGAGGCATTGCATTCCCAGAGCTACGCCGTCATGGTTGACAGTATCTCTACCAACTCCGAAGAGATCTATGAACTTTGGAGGAGAGATATGAAGCTCAAGTCGAAGAACGATGCCATTGCCAGGGTCTACGAGGAACTTTCTGCAAACCCTACCGATGAAAATATCGTCAAGGCCATGTTCGCCAACCAGATCCTTGAGGGGATCTATTTTTACAGCGGTTTCACGTACCTCTATACACTGGCGCGTTCGGACAAGATGCTCGGAACCGCACAGATGATCCGTTTTATCCAGAGAGATGAGGTCACACACCTGCTGCTTTTCCAAAATATGATCAATGTCACCAGAAAGGAACGCCCGGAACTCTTTACCAAAGAGCTTCTTGATGATGTCTACCAAATGTTCAGGGATGCCGTGAAGCTGGAAAGCGAATGGGGCACCTACATCACGCAGGGGCAGATCCTCGGGCTGACCGACGGGATCATTGAGCAGTATATTCAGTATCTTGCTGATCAGAGGCTGCATGCAGTAGGCCTTGAAAAACTTTACAATGTGGAGCATCCGATCAAATGGGTGGACAATTTCTCCAAGTTCAACGACCAGAAAACCAATTTCTTTGAGGGGAATGTGACCAACTACTCCAAAGGAAGTCTTGATCTGGATGATTTTTAGGAGCATACAATGCTGAATAGAACCCCCAAGACCATGGAGGCGGTTGTCCTCCAGTTCTCTACGCAAAAACGGTATCAGGAAAACCTTGACAAGCTGATCGAATGGATCGGAATGCATCATGAAAAGCAGATCATTGTCGCCCCGGAAGTGTGTCTGACAGGGTATGACTATGAACACCTGGAAACTGCGGCCATGTTTTCTGCCAAAGCACTGAAAACACTGAAGAAGGAGATCGGCGGGCAGATACTTGTACTGACCCTGATCCTCAAAGAGGGGGATGAGTATGTGAACCAGGCGGTGGTCATCCATAAACACAGGGTGGTGCATCGGCAGAACAAAGTAAAGCTCTTCACATTGGGAGATGAGGACCTTTATCTGCATCCGGGGAGAGAGAAGAAGATCAAGCCTTTTGAGATAGAAGGGGTGAAGTATGCGCTGCTGATCTGTTTCGAGCTTCGTTTTAAAGATCTTTGGAAGCGCGTGGAAGGTGCCGATGTTGTCATGGTCCCTGCCCGTTGGGGGAAATTGCGCAAACAGCACCTGGAGATCCTTTCCCGTGCGCTTGCCGTGATGAATCAATGTTATGTACTGCTTTCCAACAGTGCGGACAGCGATATGGCAAGATCATCCGCGATCATTGCTCCCGGAGGCGATACGGTGATGGATGACCGAAAAGAAGCTGTCGAAGGGATCGTGGATTTTCGCGAGATCAAGAAAATGCGCCGCTATATTGTCATGGACTAACCAACTTTTTGATAGAATTCTGTGATAATTAAGGCGACAGGGGACAAAAGGCTATGATCAAGGCAAGAAACAGACAGCAGTTGGTGGCAGAAATAGAACAGCGGTTGGCTGAAGAGAAGAGTTTTGTGCTTGATGCGCATGTCAAGCAGGCTTTTCTTGAAGTAGATCGTGAAGCCTTTGTTCCCAATGAATTCAAACATCTCGCCTACAAGCTTGATGCCCTTCCTCTCGCAGCAAGCCAGTGGATATCTTCTCCCCTTACTGTAGCAAAAATGACGCAGCATTTGGAACTCAAAGGAGTGGACTCGGTACTCGAAGTAGGTTGCGGAAGCGGATATCAGGCAGCCATTCTCGGTAAAATATGCCGCCGTGTCTTTACGATTGAACGTATCGATGAACTTTTGAAAGAGGCAAAAGCCAAATTCTCAGCACTGGAAATGCACAACATTTTCACCCGTTTTGATGACGGTCAGAGGGGCTGGAAACAGTATGCCCCTTTTGAACGTATCCTTTTCTCTGCTACAGCCAAAGAAGTTCCTGAAGTGCTTTTTGAACAGCTGGCCGAAGGAGGGATACTCATTGCTCCCATAGAGCAAAGAGAAAACTACCATATCATCACCCGTTTTTACAAAAAGAATGGGCATGTCACTTCTGAAACTATAGAGTCGTGTCTTTTCGTGCCGGTACTTGACGGCACGCAAAAGTAACACCGCTCCCCCCACAAACCTGGAAGATACAGCAGAACACCGGTTCTATGTACCTTGCAAAATGACAGTCTTTCATAAAACTTATGCTATGATTTACAAAACTGTAAACAGGGAAGTGTATGGAAAAGTTGATGAAGCCTGCCGAGTATGCCAAGGAACTTGGGATATCCAGACAAGCGGTTTACGCAAAGATAAAACGGGGCATATTGACAGCCAGGAATGTTGACGGAAAACTTTATATCGTTGTTGACAAAGAAGCGGAGGCAACGAAAGAAAGTACTGCGCCTGCGAAACAAAAAGCAGCACCCAAAGCCGTCAAGAGCGACACACAAAATGTTCGGGACTACAAAGCGCTGCTTGAAGCCAAGGATGAGACGATAGCGGTGCTTAAAGATACGGTCAGAGATCTCAAAGAGAGCAACAGGGAAATTTCGACAACACTGCGCGGAGAGGTCGATCTGCTTAAAGAAGCATTCCATGAAATGCGTACCCTCTATATCCATCAGCTTGAACATAAAGGGAAAGAAGAGGCCATCGATATCGATACGGAGCATGAAGATTCTGTACATGAGGATACTATGGCGGAAGGGAGCTGGGTCGGACTCAAAAAGTTTTTCAAGCAGCTGGGTGTTACCAAGAGCAAACAGCAGGAGAAGATCGCGAAAATGCTGAAAAAAGCTTACAAGCAAGGGGATTCCCGTCTGCTGAAGGAAAAAGGGAAGATCAGGATCAATACAATGGCTGACTATAAGGATCTTGTAAAATAATGCAGCTTCTCAAACAGTTTTCCAAAGAATATAGCCTGTACCTGGCTATTGTTGCCTTTGTCGGGATCGGCTATTTTGAGCATGCTCTAGTAGAGACAACGGCGGGGAATCTGCTTGGTCTCGGACTCCTTTTTGTTGTGATCATCTATGCGGCAATGTCAGTGGCACACCATGCAGAAATGCTGGCTGAAAAATTTGGGGAGCCTTACGGGACGCTTATCTTGACGATGTCAGCCGTGATCGTAGAGATCGTCATCATCGTGATCATGATGATGCATGCACACAATCCGGAACTGGCGCGAGATACCATCTATTCTGCAATCATGCTCGATATCAACGGACTGTTGGGTTTGGCCGCCATTATCGGAGGATTGAAATATGGAGAGCAGCCCTATAATGTGGATTCTTCAAACTCGTACCTCTCCATGCTCCTGACCGCGATAGGTATCGCGATGGTACTGCCTGAATTCATCGATCCGGTCTATCATCAAAGATTTATGATGTTCAATGTCGTAGTCTTTATTGCTCTCTACATGATCTTTACCCGGGTGCAGCTGAAATCACACAAATATTTCTTTGAATATAAAAACAGTGACTCAGCGGCTGGGCATCAGGAGAAGGAGCATGCCAAGAAGCATTCCGGGATCAATGCCTGGTACCATACCTTCAATCTTGTCCTTGCCATTGTCATGATCGGTATGCTGTCGGAGATGCTGTCTGTTTTCATGGGCAATACGCTGGATGTTTTTGGCTTGCCTATGGCCATAGGGGCTGTGGGTGTCGCGGTGATCTCTGCTGCTCCAGAGCTCATTACGGCAGTGCGGGCAGCCATGGACAACCGGATGCAGACAGTGATCAATATTGCCCTGGGCGCTTCATTGGCCACTGTACTTTTGACCATCCCCGCTGTGATCGTTGTTTCTTACGGCCTGCATATGGAGCTCAATCTCTCCCTGACACCGGTACAGACCATGATGATCGCCCTGACACTGCTTGTCAGTATAGTGAACTTCAACGACGGGGAGACCAATATGCTTGAAGGGTTCCTTCACTTCATCCTTTTTGTGGTCTTTTCTTTCCTGCTGTTTGTATAGGGGTGCTCTTTACTGAAAGAGGGTCAAGAGTTTCCCCAGCGGTTCTTCATCGGTAAATATTTTGAGTGAACGTATGCCATAACGTGCAAAATGCTCCGCAAGGAGGGCATCGTTCTCCTCTCGCCTGGCAGTGTATCGGCGGATGCTTCTTCTTCCGAAGTAGGTATCGAAACGGGTCAGGCTTCTTGGATCTTCCAGTGTCACTTCTCCCAGTTTTTCCATCCTCTCTTCTTCTCTGTGGCGTATGAACAGAACGATCACTTCATGTTTTTGTGCAAGGAGAGAAAGATCGACCTCTTCAAGGAAATCGCCCAGCAGAAAAAGAAGGGAAGGTCTTTGGAGGCGAGTGAAAAGATCCTTCAAAGATACTTTGCTCTGAAGGGAAGAACCCAGCAGTGCATGCGTATAAAGAGATTCGCAAAAACGCTCTATGTCGTAAAGCTGCTTGGTAGGCGGGGTCTGCAGCGTCTTTTTTTGGGTATACCCCAGCCCGGTAAAAAGGTCTCCGTTATGCTGCGCAGCATAGGCAAGAAGCATAGCGGTTTGGGCCAGTTTCTTTTGCTTGGCATGGTCTTCCCCGAAATAGAGGGAACCATCCATCATTGCAGCTACGACTACGGAAAGTTCACGGTTGGCATGCAGCTCTTTGATATAGGGTTTCCCCAGTTTTGCCGTAATGGTCCAGTTGATCTTTCGGATATCATCACCTATCTGATATTCCCTCAGCTCGGCAAAATCATACCCCTCGCCAAAGAGCTTTGAAAGGCTGTTCCCGCTTAAAAGCGTATAGACCTGATGGCGTGCTTTGAGCTGCAGGGCCTTGAAAGAAGTGTTCATGGGATGGGCAGCGTCTCTACGATAGCGGAAATGATCTCATCGGTCGTTACCCCTTTGGCCCTTGCTTCATAGGAAAGAACGATACGGTGGCGCAGCACATTGTGTATCATGTAGCCTATATCTGACGGGGAAACGAAGTCGTTTCCGCGCAGGAAAGCTTTGGCTTTGGCCGCTTTGTAAAGGTCGATGGATGCCCGGGGGCTGACCCCGTACATGATATTTTCCGCGATGGATTCAAGACTGAACCTTTCAGGTGCTCTCGTTGCTGTGATCAGTTGTACGATATAGTGCTCCAGCTGAGGATCCATGTGGATCTTTTGTACTGCTTCCTGGAGTGCAGCTATCGCTTCTTTATCGATAACCTGTTCCACCTTCCCAAAACCGTTGCCTGCCCCTTTTCTCATGATCTCCAACTCTTCTTCTTCCGAGTTATGGTGTACCACTATCTTCATCATGAAACGGTCAAGCTGTGCTTCCGGCAGAGCATAAACCCCCTCCTGCTCGATGGGATTCTGTGTGGCCATAACAAGGAAAGGAGAGTCCAACTTGAAACTCTCATCAGCGATGGTCACCTGTCGTTCCTGCATCACTTCAAGCAGTGCAGACTGTACTTTGGCAGGGGCACGGTTGATCTCGTCGGCAAGCAGCAGGTTGGTGAAAAGCGGACCTTTTTTGATGCTGAAAGAGTGGTTCTTCGGATCATAGATCTGTGCGCCGATGATATCGGAGGGCAGGAGGTCAGGGGTGAACTGTATCCGTTTGAAGTCCAGGCCTATTGCCTTTGAAAGGGCATTGATCGTTGTGGTCTTTGCCAGTCCAGGCACCCCTTCGACAAGAATGTGGCCGTCACAGAGCAGGCCGACAAGGAGACCTTCTATCATGCTCTCCTGTCCGACGACCGCCTTGGAAAGTTCTGTTTTGAGTTGTGCTATCTGTTCATTCATTGTAATTGCTCCAGTATCTCTTTTTTAATCGTCTTGAAATCGCTTTTTTCTTTTTTGTAAAGTGTACGCTCCAGTGCAGCTACCGCCCCCTTGAAACGCCGGTCGTCCGCTGCCATCAGGACTTGGAAGAGGGCTTTGTCATCTTTACATGCTTCTACCTTCTCTTTGAGGGGCTCTTCTGTTCCTTTTGTCACCTTGCGTTTCCATTTCCATGCCAGTGCAGTGAGATATCCCGCGAAAAAGGCGGCAAGATAGCCCAAAAGCGAACCGAGCCAAGAGAGATCCGTTCGGAAAGGCTTCGGATTGTCCGTGCGGTCGACCAGACTTTTGGTATCTGGCGATGTGATCGTAAAATGTTCGGCAGGCAGTGTCAGCGTGTAGCTTTTTGCCTTATAGGGGTTGAAGGCCTGCAGGGAGAGTGCAGGCAAAATGAAACTCTTTTTGGCTGAAAGAGAGAGGGTATAGGTCACCGTATAGCGGATACCTCCGCGGCTGACAGTTTGTTTGACATCGGGTTTTTCGGAAAAGACGGTCACACCTTCTATCTTCGGCAGGATCCGCTCCACAATGGGAGGGTATCCTCTTCCCCGAAGAATGATCTTCAGGGGAATGGGTTCATAAGCCTGTGCTTTGGTCCGTCCAAGGGTGCGATGGATAGTGAAGTCCCCCACAAGCATTGTATTCTCAGGCAAAGGCTTGACGTGCATGGTAAGCGGTTTGGGATGCAGTGTGATATCTTTGGTCTCAAGTTTCTTAAAATCATCCCGGTCGCCCGAGGCGCTATAGGCAACCTTGCGTTCATCGGTGATGCGCTTGACAAGGTTGAAGTCAATAGTGACCGGCCCTGTTTTCAGGGGGTAGATCCTGTAAAGATAATGATGATGGGTATGGTACATCGTATCGTCATGCAGGGCATCGATCTGTTTGATGAGATAGGCATCGCTTTTGACGACATCAAATTGAAAAAGAAGGACGATATCGGGGTTGGTCTGGTTGATGTCCACAGAGAGGATGACCGGTGCCTTGAGATAGGGGTCAGTATGGTCAAGGGTCGCTTTGAACTGAAGATCCTCTGCATGCAGTATGCCCAGTAAACAGAACAGGCATACAAACAACAGCACGTTTCTACCAGGGTTTCTGTTCATGAATATATCCTTTGTTGATAAGATCGTAGACTTTTGAGCTTAGAGGCTGCTTTTTTGCCTTCGGGTCAAGGACCAGGGTATGCTTTGCCTGCTCTTTTTTGCTTTTGCTGTTCTCTCCGCCGCTGCCGCCTCCGGAACTTTGCTGCTCTTCGTTCCGGCTTTTCTTCTTGTTGTCCTCTTCCTGTTTGGCGCTTTTGGATACATCACCGCCCTGAGATTTGGGATGGGCAAGTCCAAGCTTGGCATTCTTTTTGTCTTCCAGCAGGGCAACAAGTGCAAGATTGGCCTGTGCATCTGCATCTTCACCCAGCTGCAATGCCTTAGTATAATATATTTTGGCTTTCCCATACGCCCCTTTGCGGGCATAACAGTTACCGATATTATAATAGAGCGACTGTTTCACTTGCTCGGAAGTGCTTTGGATACTAAGATAATAACGCAGTGCCTTGTCATATTCCCCCTGCCTGTAATAAAGGCTTGCCTGTGCGAAACGGCTCTGAAGCGAGGGGGCGGAGAGCATGTTGAGATAGTGCTCGGAACGGTTAAGATCGTGCGCTTCATAGGCACTATAGGCCTGGTGCAGCCGGTAGCCGTCGAGTATGGATGCTTCCGCCTGGATACCCATCAGTGCCAGAATGGCCAGCAGATACTTCGCAGCACGCGTATGTACGGCAAGAAAGAGCAGAAGAGCCACGAGAAGCGGCAGCGGATAGAGCTCTGTATGGCGGTGCTGTTTCTTGGTGACCTCCTGCGTATGCTCTGTCTGTGACCGGAGGGCTTTATGCAGTGCCTGTGCTGTGGCTTCGGGAGATGAGGACGGGACAAGGTAGACCCCTCCCGTCTCCGACGCGAACGAAGAGAGCAGAGGATTGATCCGTGAAACGACAAGATGTCCCTCCTTGTCTTTCAGCAGTGTGCCGTCTGCTTTCTCCACGGTCGCTCCCTGTTTGGTGCCCAGTGCCAGAATGATCGGATGGATATGCCCTTTCTCTGTAAGTCGTTTCAGTGTTTCTGCCTCTTTTTCTTCTCCACCGTCAGTCATAAGGACAAGATACTTCTCTCGTTGTTTGATATCGGCGATCTTTTTCAGAAGCTTCTTTATAGAGGTTCCTTTGGTCAGGATATATTCCGGATTGAGACTCTTGAGCGCTACGTTGATCAGCCTGTGGTCAGTGGTGGGAGGGGAGAGCAGAAGGGGATTGGTGGTGAATGCTATCAGCATGATATTGTCTGCCGGATTCAGGTCCAAAAGGGCGGATATGGTCTGCTTTGCAAAGGTATATCTGTCCGGGGGCAAGTCTTTTGCTCTCATGGAGTAGGAGACATCCAGCGCGATGATGTACTCCCGCGCTTTCACAGGACTCTCCTGTACCCCCTGCATCAGGATTGGACGGCTCAGGGCAAGTACAATACAGGCAAGCACGATCAAGTGTACCGTTTCGACAGCCTTCTTTTCTCTATAGAAGAAGAGAATGCAGAGCGGGACCAGAAGCCAGAGAAAGCCGGGGTACAGTATGCTCACCTTGCACCTCCGCCTATCCATTTGCGTTTGGGGTAGAGTACCCATCCGAGCAGCAATAGGAATGCCCCGCCAAGCGGAAAGAGGATCAGCAGTTTCTGGTTGAGGTAGTTCTCTCCCCGTACCGGGCTGGGTTCAAGCGCATCGATCTCTTTGTAGACTTTCTTGAGCTGTGCCGCAGAGGCCGCGGCATAACTCTTCCCTCCGCTCTCTTTTGCAATGGTCTCCAGCAGTGCCGCATCATAGTCGGAACGTTTGCCTATCCCTATGGTATAGATGCGTATTCCCTTTTTTTTGGCTTTGGCTACGGCTGTCTTGGGAGAAGTGCGTCCTGCATTGTGGTGTCCGTCGGTGAGCAGGATGATCGCTTTGCTCTTCGCCTTCCCGAAAGAGAGCGTACGCATGGCCTGCATCAGCGCGTCACCAATGGCTGTGCTCTCCCCTGCGATCCCTACTGTGGTCATATTGAGCATACTTTCGAGTGCATCAAGATCATAAGTGAGCGGGGAGGCAGTATAGGCGAAAGTACCGAATATCACTACGCCCATATTGTCGTCAAAACGATGTTTGATGAAATCGGAGGAGAGGCCGAGCGTGGTCTCGTATTTGTCCTTAAATCGGTCTTTTTCATCAAATCCGCTCTGTCCCATCGATCCGCTGGCATCGATCGCAAGGACAAGATCACGTCCTTTTTTATGCTGTTCCCCGACCGCATCATAGACAAAAGGTTTTGCAAGCGCTGCAACCATCAGGCTAAAGATAAGTACTTTCAACCACGGTTCCCCGCTTAAAAACGGACTTTCCCTGCCTGCCCAGTCAAGCTTGGGGAAATAATACCGTCTGTTGTACTCTCTGCACCAGAAAAAGCAGGGGACCAATAACAGCAATAATAGAAAATAGGGCGCGCCAAATGTGAAATGCATAAATTTATTTTATCAAGTATGAATTAATGTAAAGCTGAAGTGAAGTTTTGGCAACTTTTTTTTAAATATTTTTTACTCTATCTTCGTTAACACTTTTTATACTATAATACTTTTTTGTTATACAGTTTGAATATAATGGAGCAATTTTGCGTTTTTTTATTTTGATCACACTTTTCCTTTCTTTCAACAGCCCGCTTTTGGCACAGACTCTCTC
>JALSTF010000173.1 GCA_026983895.1 Sulfurovum sp. | reverse complement strand
AGGAACAGGGAGCTTGGGGTATAGAAGAGGGGTCAATGATCCCTGTAGGTGTGCAGTTTCTTCTTGAAGTACGCTTCGACATCGAAGAAGATCTCGCCATTGCGGTTACGGAATGTCAGATTCTTCTTGCCGAGTTTGCTTATATGGTCAAATCCCATGATGGCAAGCATCATCTTCATCCCCTTGATAAGGTTGTTGTGATAGTTCGACATCTGGTATGCCTGCTTCACGACCATATAGGAAGCACGTTTCTTCGGATCCTGTGTCGCCATTCCTACCGGACACTTGTGACTGCCGTAGCCCGAACACATACGCGCCCGTATGCATCCGCCGCTCATCATGAACCCTCGGGCGATCCCTACGGCATCCGCACCCAGAGACATGGTAATGATCACATCATCCGGTGTCAGGATCTTGCCGCTGGCAATGATCTTGATATCTTCTCTAAGTCCATATCTACGCAGTGCCGCATCGAGGACATACAGGGCATTGACTGTATTGAGACCTACCGATTCCATCAGTTCCAGCGGTGCGGTGGCACTGCCGCCCTCACCGCTGTCGACCGTCAGAAAATCCGGGATCGGCAATCCCTGTTCCTTGCGTTCGGCGACATGGGCAGCCAATTTGTCAATAGTATTCTCATCAGAGATCACGATCTTTGCGCCTACCGGTTTACCAGAAATCTTCTGGAGCCTGCCTATAAAGTCCATCAGATGGTCCGGTGTGTCCGCATAGGGGAAACGGTTGGGAGAAAAGAGGTCTTTCCCTTCTTCGATCCCCCGGTAGTAGGCGATATCTGCCGTCACTTTCGTACCGGCCAGTTTACCACCGGTCTGCTTGGCTCCCTGGGCGATCTTGATCTCTGTCATACGGCAGAAACGCATCACTTTCGCATAGCGGTCCTCATCGAACTGCCCCTTTTCGTCACGTACACCGTAAAGCCCGGAACTCATTTGAAAAACAATATCCGGCAGGGATTCGGGTATCTCTTCAGGGAAAACACTCAGCGGAGCATTCCAGTTCACACGGAAAAGGATCTTTGATGCCTGGCCGTAAATATAGGTATTTTCCGTTCTTTTGTTCAAAAGTATCTTGCGGTAGGCTTTGATCGCATAAGTCCGATTGACGCATTTCTCTACCAGACTGAAGACTTTTTCCGCGAATGGTGTACTTTTGACTATTTCAAGGTATTCCACATTATCATCAGGTGCAGGGTTCAGCGTATAGAGATGGTTCGATGTCAAAGCACCTTCCCCTGTATTGAGCGTATAACCTGAAAGTGCAGCACCCAGGGAGAATGCACGTACTGCTTCGGGGCTGAGCGCACCATCGGACATAGCTGAGCGGACGATCGGTGTTTTGGCTACATAGGGTTTTTCGCGTTTCTCTCCGTAGGTCACAGTCATATCGTCGGATACTTCATCGTCATTGAGTACATTGGTGGCATGCTTGACAATAAATCTGTCTTCAGAAAAGGGTTGGTCTACCGAAAAGGATTTGTAATTGGGAAGGTCTTTGGCCGCTTTGTAGACCCAATCCACTTTGTCCCGTGATTCATAAAAGTTCTCTTCGGCAAAATATTGCCGCAGCGGTTCACGGAGCGCTTCAAAAAAATACCTGAAACGGCCGATCACCGGGTAATTGACCAGAAGGGAATGTTTGCGCTGAATGAAACGGTCATACACGAACAGTATGACCAGTCCAAGAAAAAATAAACTCAAGACATAAGGTGTGACGATCTCCAGGAAATGCCAGATATTTGCCAACATTTATAGATCCGCAGGAGCAGGTTTGTGCATATCGAATTGACCAACAGTCTGATGGTTCATCTCAATCATTGAAATTTCTGCATCTGCAGGCGGTTTATGGTCTGTCAATACATGGATCAAATGACTGAATACCAACCCGTAATTGTGTCCCAGAGGGAAGATCACGATATTGATATGATCATGGGAGAGTTTGTCAGCCAGGGTATCAAGTGCACATTCATACGCCATTTCGTTGGTCACATATTGAAGGTAATAGTTGTACATGATCTTTATATTGTTCAGCCATGCCCGGCGTTCATCTTCGGAAATATTGGCATTGTTCTTGACTCTCAGAGTGTATTTTTCTATCAGCTCCTTGGTCTTTTTCTCACGTGCTTCATGCATGGTAGCGAACT
>JALSTF010000172.1 GCA_026983895.1 Sulfurovum sp. | reverse complement strand
GGGTATCAAAGTGATCAAAGTCTCTCCTATGAGTGCACACTGGTCCCGGACGCTTCTGAACATTGCCCATGCCATTGCAGGAAATGAGTGAACCCGTCATGCCGATCATCGAGATAAAAGACCTTACTTTTGCCTACGACAAAGAGATTGTACTCGAAAATGTCAACCTTGAAGTCGAAGCAAAGGATTTCCTTGCCATCATCGGCCCCAACGGCGGAGGGAAATCGACCCTTCTCAAACTCATCCTCGGCGTGAACAAAGTACAGAAAGGCAGCATCAAAGTCTTTGGAGAAGCACCGCACAAAGGGCTCTCGCGCATCGGCTATGTCCCGCAGAACACCAACATCAACACCGATTTCCCCATCAAGGTCCTCGAAGTGGTCCTCATGGGCCATGTAGGTGAAAAAAGACCGCTCTTTGGCTATGGAAAGGACGAGATCGCCTGTGCGATGGGCGTGCTTGAACAGGTCGGTATGCAGCCTTTCGCGCACCACAAGATCGGTTCGCTCTCCGGAGGCCAGAGACAAAGGGTGATGATCGCCCGGGCACTCTGCGCACATCCTAACATCCTTATACTCGATGAGCCCACCTCCAGCATCGACATCCGGGGCCAGAAAGAGATCTACGAACTGCTCAAAATGCTCAATGAGCACATCACTGTCATCGTTGTCAGCCATGATATCTCCGTTATCCTGGAGTATGCCAACAAGGCGGCACATGTCAACCGACAGCTCTCTTTCCACGACATCAGCAACAAAAAGCGGACTTTCCACACCCACGAAAATCAGGAGCACTTCTGCGAGATAGAATTGCTGCAAATGCTTGGAGCCGAAGAATGCAGTGACTGTGGGCCCCAGAAGAACGGCAGCGCCGTATGGAAGGAGTCCAAATGATCGAAGCACTCTCTTTTGACTTTGTACAGCATGCCATCATCGCCGGGATACTCGTCAGTTTTGCCGCGGGGATCATCGGTTCGCTTATCGTGGTCAACCGTATGGTCTTCCTTGCCGGAGGGATCGCGCACACCTCCTACGGCGGTATCGGGCTTGCGGTCTTCTTCGGACTGCCCATCTTCTTCGGCGCGTCTCTTTTTGCCGTCGGTGCCGCCCTCCTGATCGCCGCCCTGACTATGAAGAACCGCCACCGCATCGATACCTTCATCGGGCTGATATGGGCTGTAGGTATGGCCATCGGGGTCATCTTTGTCGATCTGACGCCAGGCTACAATGTGGATCTCATGAGCTACCTCTTCGGCTCCATCCTTGCGGTCAATACGGAGGACCTGTACTTCATGGGTGGCCTGCTTGCGGTCATTCTTCTCGTTGTCACCTTCGGGTACCGCAACATCCTTGCCGTCTCCTACGACAGTGAATACGCTGCGCTGCGCGGCGTGAACGTCAGGTTTTACTATACACTCATCCTGATACTGTCGGCACTGACGGTCGTCGTTGCCATCAAAGTGGTCGGGCTCATCCTGGTCATTGCCATGCTGACCATCCCCGTCTACATCGCGGAAAAGCTTTCAAGCTCTCTTTACAGCATGATGCTCCTCTCGGGTGCCATTGCCACCCTCTTCACCCTTATAGGCCTCTGGTTCTCCTACACCTATAACCTGACATCCGGAGCCTCCATCATTCTCGTCTCGGCAGCATCCCTCGGGCTGTTCCTGCTCTTTTACAAAGGCAAACGATGAGAAACTTTAAAATTCAATACAGGAAGATATCCGATGTCAAGTCTTAAAAAAATCGTAATTGGTCTACTGCTCTTTTTCATTGCAGTCTTTTTTATGATCAGGTCCTATTTTTCGGATGTGCAGATCAACAAGTACCCCGACAGAGAGACTGTCATAAAAGAACAGGGCATAGAAAAAGGCTGGGTACCTGCCCTGCTTCCGGCATCCGCCTACGACATTGCCGAGACGCACGACCTCGACAAAAATGAACTCTTCGGCAGTTTCTACTACAAAGAAAAAGACGAAGCGGCACTGCTGAAAAAACTCTCTTCCGTTCCCGATATGAACGCCACCTACCAGTGGGGCGACTATCTTTTCCATATCGATACGGAGAAGAACCGCGTCAAATACCGGAACAGACCCAACAATTGAGCTTTTAAACTATTTTATCACACTAAAGGGCACCTCTAAACTTGTTTCATTTTCTCAGAAGCTTCTATCAACTCAACAGATAAG
>JALSTF010000171.1 GCA_026983895.1 Sulfurovum sp. | reverse complement strand
GTTGCCAGGTAATTCAAATTGAATTTCGGATGGGAAATGAGCATTTTCACCAATTCCAGTCCGGTATACCCGCTGGCACCTACGATTCCTACATTTATCATGATCGGGCCTTCCTTTCTCTTCTATGCCGTTGGACGGTCATTGTGATATTCTCACCAATAGTGCAAAACGTCACAGGTTGATCTTTTCGTATGATACTTCTTCAATATCGTAGCGTTTCTTTCCGCTGGGAAGGTTCAGTTCGACTTCGTCTCCCTCCTCTTTTCCTATGAGCGCCCTTGCCATAGGTGACTGAAAAGAGATCAAACCTCTTTCCGGATCGGACTCTACACTGCCGACGATCGTGTATTTAAGTTCGTCACCGCTCTTCTGGCAGGTCAAATGGACAGTGGAACCGAAACTGACACGTTCATGTGCCAGAGTGGAAGGATCCACCACCTGTGCCCTGCCCGTAATGTCAGTCAATTCGGCAATACGTGCCTCCATCAGCCCCTGTTTGTCTTTTGCTGCATGGTACTCTGCATTCTCCTTGAGATCACCCAGTTCACGGGCTTCATCGATCACCTTGGCGATAATACCCCTTTCCACAGACTTCAACTGCTCCAGTTCTTCTGACAATCTTCTGTACGTTTCTTCCAGCATCGGCTCTTTTTGCACGATTTATCCTTGTATCAAATAATTTGAAGTATTATAGCAAAAGATTGCTCTTATAGGTTATAATGGCATTAAAAAACAAGAGAGAATATGGCAAAACGCAAACAGATACTGGTCACGAATGATGACGGTTACGAATCGGCAGGGCTTTTGGCCCTGGTTGAAGCACTCACACCTCTGGGTGAAGTGACTGTCGTGGCACCAACCACAGAAAAATCGGCGTGTGGGCACTCACTGACCCTGACAAGGCCCCTGCGCTTCATTGAAGTGAAAGAGAACTTCTACAAACTGGATGACGGTACGCCTACCGACTGTATTTTCCTCTCACTCACCAAACTTTTCAGCGCTGAGAACAAACCCGATATCGTCATCTCCGGCATCAACATCGGTGCGAACATGGGAGAGGACATCACCTATTCGGGAACAGCATCGGCTGCGATGGAAGCCGTACTTCAGGGCATCCCCGGCATTGCAGTTTCCCAGGTCTATATGAATAGCGGAAAGAGTATCGAAAAATTTGGCTATGTACTGGCCCAAAAAAGCATCGCCGAACTGGTACGAAAAATATTTGAAGGTTCATACCCCCTGCCCAAACGCAAATTCCTCAATATCAATATCCCTCCCATTCCTGCTTCCGAATGCAAAGGTTTCAAAGGCACGCGTCTGGGAAACAAACACTATGGTTTTCATGCCGAAGTGCACTACAATCCAAGAGGTTTGGAGTATTTCTGGATCGGATTGCCCAGACTGGAGTGGATGGATACCGTCGGACACACCACAGACTTTGAAGCGGTCAAGGAAGGCTATGTTTCCGTCACCCCCGTACAACTCGATATGACAGCACATGATGAGATACGCAGTATCGAAGAGTGGCTGCAATGAGATTTGAACGCTGCCGTATACTCTTTGGAGAGGAAGATTTCGAGAAACTGCAAAAAGCCAGGATCCTCATACTGGGTATCGGGGGTGTAGGATCCTACGCACTCGACTGTCTTTACCGTTCCGGCGTTCGGGATATCACCATCCTTGACTATGATGTGTATGATGAGACCAACCGTAACCGGCAGATTGGGTCAGATGCGGTCGGCACACGAAAAACAGAAACACTCGAAACACTCTATCCCGGTATCAAAAGTATACACCAGAAAATGGATATGCAATGGGTGGCAGATTTTGATTTTGAGCCCTATGACCTTGTACTGGATGCAGCCGATACCACCAAGGTAAAGATAGAAATAGCGAAGAAATGCTACAAAAAACTCATCATGGCTGTGGGTTCTGCCAAAAGATATGATGCCAGTAAAATAGAGGTCGCTTCTATCTGGAAAACCCACGGTGACGCACTGGCACGAAAGATACGCAATGAACTCAAAAAAGCGAGATTCGACCGCAATTTTACAGTGGTATTTTCCTCAGAACAGGCAAAGTGCAAGGAAAAAGGCTCCTGTGTCGCCGTAACCGGGGCGGTAGGGCTCACTGTCTGCTCAGAGGCGATCAAGCGCATACTCAATCCCTGAGGAGACGGTCTGTTCTTTTGGCACC
>JALSTF010000170.1 GCA_026983895.1 Sulfurovum sp. | reverse complement strand
CGCCCTTTACTTGTAGCTTGCAATATCTTTTGGCTCTTTTGCATTGAATTCATAGTCAAGCAGTTTCATTTTCGCGGAATGCAGCAAAATACGCTTGGACCGTGTACGGCTTCCGTACTGTTCATCGCCTACTACGGGGTGTCCAACATGCGCCAAGTGCACTCTTATCTGGTGTGTCCTTCCCGTGCTTATATCGATCTTTACCTTCGATTTCTTTCCCTGCAGTTCTTCGGGATGTACGACGGTATGTGCCTTCTTTCCCCGTACAGGGTCGATCATAGAAAATGCTTTGCCTTTTTTGACCGTAAAGATCGGTTCATCGATCTCCATCGTTTCATAGACCACACCATCGACCCATGCTACATAATGCTTCTCTACCCGTCTGTTCTTGAATTCATTGACCGCTTTTTTGATAAAGGCTTCATTGCGTCCCAAAAGAAGCACACCCGAAGTATCACGGTCGAGCCGATGCAGCAATTGGGCACCTTCCATCGCATCCTGTATTTCATAACTGTCCACCTGTGCCGGTTTGTTCACTGCGATAATATCTTCATCCTGATAGAGTATCTCTATCTCCTCTGGATATTCGATGCGGAACTTCGTTTCTGTATTGATCTCCGCTCTTGCGATCTTTACTTTTCTGTCCTCTACAAAGACAAGCCCCCTGTCGATGAGCTCTTTTGCTTTTTTATTGGAGATCCCTTGCTGCTGGGCAAGTATCTTATATGCTTTGTCTGTAGCCATTTTACTCTCCTTCTTTCCACGTCATTGCGTGAATTGTACGTTTTGTCCCAAATTAGGTTCTATATGTTTCTGCCCACTGTTTAAACTGTTCTGTCAATGGGAATTCTATGATTTTGATCTTGCTGTTCTGCCCTGTTTTGAAAAGTATGCTGCTTTTGGGGGTCTTGAAACTTTTGGACAGGAATTTGACCAGTTCCTTATTGGCCGCACCTTCCACAGCAGGAGCTTTGATACGGATCTTGATCGCATCATCACCATAAATCTCGCAAAATTCGTTTTTGCTTGCAGCCGGCTGCGCCTTGATCCGCAGGCGCACTTTATCGCCATCCATTGTATAGAACATTTCTCTTTTGCCTGTTTTTAACCTAACGCATACATATTTCGGGTTTAATCTATGAAAGGATACCATAATTTTGCAATACACTCTTTTTTTCACATTTCATTTTTCTTTCTTCTCAAAATTTTTTCTTTTTTTCTTGAAATGGCTGTTTTTATGTTACAATTAAAAAAAACGGAGGTATTGAACAATGAAAAAAACATCTTTGACACTATTATGTGCAGCGAGTGCATCCCTTATTCTGATGACGGGATGTGCATCTACAGGAACGAGCAAAACAACGGACGGTGCACTCATTGGTGCAGCCGGAGGTGCACTTGTAGGCCAGGCGATCGGACGGAATACAGGTTCAACACTTGCAGGTGCCGCAATCGGAGGATTGGCCGGAGCGGCCATTGGAAACAATGAAGAGAAAAAAGATCGGCGCTATTACAGAGATTCTCGTGGATATACCTACTATATCGGCAGCGACGGAAGACGTTACTACGAGTAAACAACAGGCAGATATGCCTGCTGTTTCACTTGTGGGCATATCATATAACCCTATAAAACTTTTTCTATACTTTCAATGATCGGTGAAATATCCGTACGCATGGTGATCTCGGCAGGTTTGAGTACTGCATGCTGTAATACCTTTGCAGTAAGCTCTGACGTTTCCACTATTTCTATCCCTTTGATAGAGGAAAAGATATCTTTCTGGTTAAAATAGTGTTTGCCGGAAATGATCTTGCATCCGAACTGTGCTGCTTCCGCCGCATTGTGTCCGCCTATAGGCTCAAAGGCTCCCCCAAGGATCACAAGGTCAGAGATTGCATACATATTGACAAGTTCTCCGAGTACATCGATAACCACAATATCACACTCTATCCTCTTATTCTCAGAGTAACGCTGCATACTTAGTCCCTGCGCTTTCGCAAATCTTTCTGCCCACTTCGATACTTTTTCAAAACGTTCCGGATGACGCGGTACCAATAGCAGTTTAGCCTCTTTTTCTTCTTTTTTCAGGGCTGAAAATGCATCAAGAATCACTTCTTCTTCCCCTTCGTGGGTACTTGCTCCGCACAATAAAATCCCTTCCGGTTTTTCAAGCTGCTTGTTCGGCACAGGCAATTGGGACAATTTTA
>JALSTF010000169.1 GCA_026983895.1 Sulfurovum sp. | reverse complement strand
CATCGAAGGTGAACTGGAGAATCTTAAAAAACTTGCCCGTGCGCTGGAAGTAATAGAGCAGATGGAGCTTTATGCGGAGCAGTATGACGATTTCAAGTCTTACTGTCGGGATCGCTGGAAGACGATTGATGCCCTTGGAAAACAAGGTAAATTAATACTCAATCTCACAACAAAGGATAATCATGAACTACCCAAATTTTCCAACAGACTGTAAATCTCTACTGTGTAAATACCTTACCCCTGAGGTTTTTGAAGCTCTTAAGCATAAAAAGACATCCAACGGATTTACCCTGGAGCAGGCAATCCATTCGGGTGTGGTCAACTCGGACAGTGGTATCGGTGTCTATGCGGGGGATAAAGAATCATATGCGGTGTTTGGCCTGCTTTTTGACCCGATTATTGAAGAGTATCACGGTTTTACCAAAGATGATTCGCATAAAAGTAATCTCAATCCGGATGATCTCAATGCACCCAATCCGGATCCGGAAGGTAAATATATTATTTCTACCCGTATCCGTGTGGGGCGTAATATGGACAAGATGCCTCTGGGACCAGCGATCACCAAAAAGCAGCGTAATCAGGTTGAAGCGAGTATAGTTGAAGGACTCAATGCGCTTGAGGGCGAACTGGAAGGAAACTACTATCCGCTGCTTGGTATGTCCAAAGAGATCCAGGATGCACTGATAAAAGATCATTTCTTATTTAAAGAGGGTGACCGTTTCCTGGATGCTGCGGGGCTTAACCGTGACTGGCCTGAAGGGCGCGGTATTTATCACAACAATGACAAGACTTTCCTTGTGTGGGTCAATGAAGAAGATCAACTTCGTATCATCTCCATGCAGCAGGGTGGAGACATCAAAGAGGTGTTTACTCGTCTGGTCAATGCCATCAAAAGCATCGAGACAAAAGTACCGTTTTCTTACAGCCATCACTTGGGATTTATTACATCCTGTCCTACGAACCTGGGAACTGCGATGAGAGCAAGTGTGCATATTGCACTACCGAAACTGGCTGAAGATATGGAGGCATTCAAAGCGATCACCGACAAATATCATCTGCAGATCCGCGGTATCCATGGTGAACACAGTGAAAGTGAAGGCGGTGTTTATGACATCAGCAACCGTAGAAGGCTGGGAATCACTGAAGTGGGGGCAGTCCAGGATATGCATGATGGTGTTGTTGCACTTATTGCTGCAGAAAAGGCACTGAATTAAGAAAAAAATGAGAGCATAGCTATTTCGGTTGTTTTAGCTGTACAGCATCAAACTTTAAACGTTTGTGTTGTCTTGCAATGTGCCTGCATAAAACAGTCGTCACAGTCGGGTTTGACCGCTTTGCATCTATAGCGCCCGAAAAGCACCATGGCCTGATGAAGCCGATGCAGGTCGGTTTTGAACTTTTTTGTCAGTTCGTCCTCGCATTGAACGGCCGTTTTCGCATCGCTGAGCCCCAAGCGGTGCGCGACCCTGAAGACATGGGTATCGACAGCCATCAGGTTGGCTCCGGCATACTCGATCATAACGACGTTGGCAGTTTTCTGGCCGACACCCGCGAGTTTTACAAGTTCTTTTTGTTCCAGGGGTATCTCTCCCCCATAATTTTCAACGACAGACTGTGCCATCTTGATGAGGTTTTTGGCCTTATTGTTAAAAAAAGAACAGGTTTTTATGAAAGCTTTGACATCATCAAGGTCCGCATTGGCCAATGACACAGGATCGGGATAGGCATTAAAAAGAGCAGGAGTGATTATATTGACACGTTTGTCTGTACATTGTGCAGAGAGCATGACAGAGACAAGAAGTTCATACAGGTTCCTGTACTGAAGTTCAGTGACCGAATCGGGATAATGTTCGAGAAAAAGTGCTTTGATCTCTTCTATTTCCTGTTTCGTCGCTTTCTTTATTTTTGCCATATCTTTACTGCCTTTTTCATAAAATTGAGTATGAATAATGATGCAATGGTATCACATTAATGAATGATTTACCTAAGAGAGATATACTTCTTCATAAATTTCATACTTACAAGGAACAATACCCATGGTAAAAATCATCAAAACTTCACTCGTGGCTGCAGCCCTTCTGGCAACTTCTGCCGTTGCATCGGATATTCTGGCAACTGTCGACGGAAAGAATATTACAAAGCAGGATGCGGAAGCCTTTGTAAAAGCAACATCTCCACAGGCACATTTTTCACAGCTTACCCCGGCGCAGCAGAATATGATCAAAAACAGGCTTATTGAAAAAGTACTTTTCATGGAGCTGGCTAAAAAAGAGGGTGTCGAAAACGATCCTGAATTCAAAGTGGCTTTGGACAAGATCAAAGATGAACTCGCTGTGAACCTCTGGATGAAAAAACAGCTTGACAATGTGATCGTCAGTGACAGTGAAGCCAAAGAATTCTATGAAAAGAATAAAAGCAAATTCGTACAGCCTGAAAGCGTTCACGCAAGACATATTTTGGTAAAAGATGAAAAAACGGCCAATGAGATCATTAAAGAGTTGAAGCCGCTGAAAGGAAAAGCACTTGAAGCGAAATTCATTGAGCTGGCAAAAGCAAAATCCGTAGGACCTTCCGCTCCAAAAGGCGGAGATCTGGGGAGTTTCAGAAAAGGCCAGATGGTACCTGCATTTTCCAAAGCAGTATGGGCACTGAAACCGGGTGAGATCACTACAAAACCTGTGAAAACCCAGTTTGGATACCATGTTATCTATCTTGAAAGCAAATCAGAAGCGAAGCCGGTATCTTACGATAAAGTCAAAGAGCAGATCATTGCATCTTTGAAGCAGCAGCAGTTCGCCAAAAAAGTAGCAGCTATGGCAAAAGAACTCAGAAGCAAAGCCAAGATCGTAGACAATACAGCAGAGGCAAATGCAACTAAAAAATAAGGTCGGCCGCCAAAGCCGCCTGACACTTAAAAGAGGCACTTGGTTAAGTGCCTCTTTTTTTATGCCTATTGTCAAACGTAAATGGTTGATCTTTTCATAAATTTAATGAGCACTGTTGTATAATAGGGTTTATCCAGCGGAGGGAAATATGAGGAAAATAGTTGCAGCGGCAAGTATCACGATGGGGTTGTTTGTCAGTACACTGCCGGCAGATCATTTAAAAGACTGTCTGGCGGATATGGTGCATAAAAAAGATACAATGCCCGGAATGGTTGATCTCAGCAGCCTTGACCGCCCTGCCCCGCAGTTGAACAAATCCAGACCTTCCAATGCAGTGATCGCTATAGTAAATGGGACAAAGATCAGGAAAAAAGAAGCCGATGCCTACCTGAAAAAAGTGACAAAAGGAAAAGTATCTGATTTCGATCTGCTTCCCAAAGCACAGCGCCTAAGACTGGTGAAAGACCTTGCCTTGCCAATTGTCATGGCCGATGCAGCCAAAAAAGACCTTTCACAAAAAGAAAAAGAGGGCGCGCTTGTGGGGATGTGGATGAGAAAGCAGGCTTCCAAGGTATCGGTACCTGACAGTGAGGTCAAAGCATTTTATGACCAGCTGAAGCAAAAGGCAGAGCAACGCAATGATCCTACAAAAATCATTCCTCCGTTCGACAGTATCAAGCATAAAATGAAAAGCCAGATGGTCGAGAAGAAGATCATGGACGGATTGATGAAAAATGTTGAGATAGAAGTTTCCGGAGCACCTGTACTTCCTCCTATGTATCTTCAACAACCGGTAAGCAACACTATACAAGGAATCAAATGAAACGAATCATGACTACGGTCGGATTCGCTTTGGCTGTGACGACCATGGCACTCTCCGCAGAGAGTGCAGGTACTATTAACGGTATGGAAGTCTCAGTTGCAGAAGCGAATAAAGCATTGAATGTGATCAGCAGGGGCCAGGCAACCTGGGACAAGATCTCTCCGACACAGAAAGAACAGGTGCTGAAAATGATCGCGCCTAGCAAACTTGCTGCAGCCAAAGCCCAAAAAGAGCTCTCAAAAGATGAAAAAAATATTGCTTTGAGCAACTTGTGGATGCAAAAGAAGATGTCTCAGACAGAGATCTCCGATGAAGAGGCGAAAAAAGCCTATGGGAAAATGAAAACAGCAGCAAAGAAGGCAAACTCCAAAAAAAAGTTCCCGCCCTTTGAAGCAGTGAAAAAAAGTATCAAGATGAAACTGGCACAGGAAAAAATAGTGGCCCAACTGATGAAAAAAGCAAAGATAAAATTGAAATAAATCTATCGGAGAAACAGATATGTCTACAAAAGTATTGGAAGTGGTTGACACAGGTGTCGTGACGGGAGATGATCTCCAAAAGATCTTTCAGATAGCGAAAGAAGAAGGATATGCCATCCCTGCGGTCAATGTGGTAAGTACTTCATCGATCAATGCGGTACTCGAATCTGCCAAGAATGTCAATTCACCGGTGATCATACAGTTCTCCAATGGAGGCGGCAGCTTTTATGCGGGAAAAGCTCTGCCCTCAAATGAAGCAGCTGTTCTGGGGACCATTTCCGGTGCACAGCATGTTCATATGGTAGCGAAAGCGTACGGTATTCCCGTGGTTCTTCATACCGATCATGCGGCAAAGAAACTGCTCCCATGGATCGATGCGCTTCTGGATGCCAGTGAAGCACACTTCAAGGCACACGGGACACCGCTTTTCTCCTCCCATATGATAGATCTTTCGGAAGAGCCTATCGAAGAGAATATTGCGATCTGCAAAAGCTATCTTGAGCGTATGAGCAAGATCGGTATGACACTGGAAATCGAACTTGGTGTCACAGGCGGAGAAGAGGATGGTGTGGACAATACGGATATTGACAATGCACTTCTGTATACACAGCCTGAAGAAGTGGCCTATGCATATGAAGAACTGATGAAAATTTCCGATAAATTCACCATCGCTGCATCATTTGGAAATGTTCACGGTGTCTATAAATCGGGGAATGTTCAGCTTACACCAAAGATCCTTGATAATTCCCAAAAATATATCGAAGAGAAATTCAGTACAGACAAAAAACCGGTCAATTTTGTTTTTCACGGCGGATCCGGTTCCGAACTTTCCGATATCCGTGAAGCGATCGGATACGGTGTGATAAAAATGAATATCGATACCGATACCCAGTGGGCGTTCTGGGACGGCGTACGCAAGTATGAGGCGAAATACCGTGATTACCTTCAGGGGCAGATCGGAAATCCTGATGGTGAGGACAAGCCGAACAAAAGCTATTATGATCCGAGAAAATGGCTCAGAGAGGGTGAACTCTCCATGGTGAAGAGGCTTGAGCAGGCGTTCGAAGATCTTAATTGCGTAGGTAGAAATTAATACTTCTTGGTATGAATCTTCCCTGCATTCAAGGCGAGGCATTGTATCTCTCTTCATTTTTTTAGAAAAAACGAAGCAAAAAATCGTTGTGGCTCTCGAATCGCTTCGCTTTCAAGGTCGTTCGCCACAACAAAGGCACACTTCGTGTGATGAATGGATGGTTCCATGTTGTTATCGTTTCCCTCTCCTGTACAAACTATCTCTTTTGAAAACAAAAACTTTTTTTTAAAACGTGATGACCTGATTCATCCTGATTTCTCAGGCAACAAGGCACGCAAATTCCACTATTTCCTACAAGATGATTTAGCGCATATCCGAAAGGTGGTCTCCTACGGCTCTGCCCAGTCCAATGCGATGTATTCGCTTTCGGTACTGGCGAAGATGAAAGGGTGGGCGTTTGAGTATTATGCAGACCATGTAGCTGCGTATTTAAAAGAAAACCCTCATGGCAATTACAAAGCAGCACTTGAGAACGGGATGATGATCAGTGAACAGGGAGCAGGGAACAGGGAGCAGTTTGAAGACGATATACTTTTTATAGAAGAGGGCGGACGACAAAAAGAAGCAGAGTATGGCATTGGGCTGTTGGCAGAAGAGATCATCGATTGGCAAAAAGAAAACGGTATTGAATCATTAAATATCTTTTTACCCTCAGGTACCGGAACCACAGCCTTGTTTCTCCAAAAATCACTCCTCACTCCTTATCCCAAGGGCACTTGTCACTCCGTTCGGGCGCACTCCTCACGCCTCACTCAAGTATATACCTGCCCATGCGTAGGCGATGCAGCCTACCTGAAAAAACAGTTTTCAATGCTGGAGCAGGATGAATCCCTCCATCCAACCATCATCAGTTTGGAGAAAAAACACCATTTTGGCAAACTTTATAAAGAAAATTACAAAATTTGGCTAAAATTACAACAACAAACGGGCGTGACTTTCGATCTGCTCTATGATCCTTTGGGATGGCGTACTCTTTTGGCACATCCTCAGATCATGGGGAAACCCACACTCTATCTGCATCAAGGCGGTGTGCTGGGCAATGAAAGCATGATCCCAAGATATGAGAGAAAATACAAAACGCAGGGTACTGTCTCCTGACAGTACCAATCAACAGGATAACATAATGAAAATATTTTACAGCAATGACGACACGTTTGAAACAAACTTCAATGCACTTCTCGAACGCGGGAAAATGGATATTGAAGGTGTGACAGGCATCGTATCCGGTCTGCTCAAAGAGATCCGGACAGAGGGAAATAAAGCACTTAAGGCACAGATAGCGAAATTCGATAGGTGGGAACCTGCGGAAGATAGTGAACTTCTTGTATCGACAGACGATATGAAAAGTGCGTATGAAACTATTGATCCAACGCTGCGTAATGCACTGCATCTTGCGTATGACCGCATTGAAGCCTATCATCAAAAGCTGATGCCAAAGACATGGATGGATAAAGAGGAGAACGGTACGATCCTGGGGCAGAAAGTAACGGCTGTGGACAGAGCAGGGCTATACATCCCGGGAGGGAAAGCGGCCTATCCTTCATCGCTGTTGATGAATGTGATCCCTGCCCAGGTAGCAGGTGTGGAAGAGATCGTGGTCTGTACGCCTGCACCGGACAATGAACTCAACGCACTGCTTCTGGCGGCCTGCCATTTGTGTAAAGTGACAAAGGTCTTCAGAGTAGGGGGCGCTTCTGCCATCGGTGCCATGGCATACGGAACGGAGACGATCCCCAAAGTCGATGTGATCACCGGACCGGGGAATATCTTCGTGGCAACGGCAAAGAAGCTTGTGTACGGAGAGGTCAACATCGATATGATCGCCGGACCTTCTGAGATAGGCATCTTGGCGGATGAGACGGCACGAGAGGACTATCTTGCCATCGATCTGCTCTCTCAGGCGGAACATGACGAGATGGCAAGCTCCATCCTCATTACCACCGACAGCGAACTGGCCAACAGGGTGAGTGATAAAGTAGAGGAGTACCTCGGTACGCTCAGTCGGGAAGAGATCGCCAGAAAGTCCATCGAGGAGCGTGGTGCCATCATCGTCACAAAAGATATAGATGAAGCGATAGACCTGATGAACGAGATCGCACCGGAACACCTTGAAGTGGTCACGAAAGATCCAATGAGCCTTTTGGAAAAGATCAGACATGCCGGTGCGATCTTCCTTGGAGAGAACACACCAGAGCCTATAGGGGACTATATTGCCGGCCCCAATCACACACTGCCCACAGGCGGTACGGCGAAATTTTATTCTCCGTTGAGTGTGGAGAACTTCCTGAAGAAATCCTCGATCATTATGATGAGCAAAAAAGGAATGGATGAAATAGGCGAGCAGTGCGCGCTTATTGCCCATACTGAAGGGCTGACGGCCCATGAAGAATCTGTGCGTATTCGTCTAAAAGATTAAGGGTCAGTGCCTACTTATAGCGTCTGAATTGTTTTTCGCAGGGGATGCCGTCTCCATCCCCATCCATTTTTGTATGGGGGCAATGATCCAAAAAATATTTGGCTTCTTCGTAGGAGTGCATTTGGCTACAATATTGTCTGCCATCACAGCGGAATGAAGTATGTTTGATTGGTGCACGAGGGGTATGCACAGGAACTCTAGGCCGAACTGTATTATAGCTGTTGGTGCTGGTGTGCGCTTTATATGGCATGAGTACCCAAGTAGCAAAAGCAATAAGTATTGTCACACTTACCAACAAAATTTTTTTCAAAGGCAATCCCTTATTTATCTATGTAGGTCAAAATAGAAATGATACTGCAATTATACTTAGGTGTTTTAATCGTATGTAGCTGGTGCGGATAAGAGGAGTCGAACCTCCACGGGCTTGCGCCCACTAGAACCTGAATCTAGCGCGTCTACCAATTCCGCCATATCCGCAAGATATTTTAAGAGTGTGAACTGGATTTTGTAAAGAAGTGGCGCGGCGGACGAGACTCGAACTCGCGACCCCCTGCGTGACAGGCAGGTATTCTAACCAACTGAACTACCGCCGCACCGTAACCTTAAAAGGTTGAAAAGTATTTTACTCATTTTGTATTAAAAGCAAGAGTAAAAAAGAACATTCTACTTAAAATGCTTAGGAAACAAGTTCCGTGAGCCTATTGCTGAAGTAAACACAGCGTTAACGTAACTCAAAGATGAGCTATGCTTATTTCGCGTTCTATCAATGGTGGTCGCTACAAGACTCGAACTTGTGACATCTACCTTGTAAGGGTAGCGCTCTACCAACTGAGCTAAGCGACCGGGCACTATCGAATATACGATAGGTTTTGGCGACCCCTAGAGGATTTGAACCTCTGTGACTACGATGAAAACGCAGCATCCTTGGCCACTAGATGAAAGGGTCATCTAGATCCAAACAGTCATGGTGGTCGCTACAAGACTCGAACTTGTGACATCTACCTTGTAAGGGTAGCGCTCTACCAACTGAGCTAAGCGACCAACGTTTTGTGATTGTTATGGTGGTGACCCGTCTAGGATTCGAACCTAGGGCCCATTCCTTAAAAGGGAATTGCTCTACCAACTGAGCTAACGGGTCACTGATGATGAAAAAAAGTGTGAATGGCGCGGCGGACGAGACTCGAACTCGCGACCCCCTGCGTGACAGGCAGGTATTCTAACCAACTGAACTACCGCCGCACATTACACATAGTGGTGACCCGTCTAGGATTCGAACCTAGGGCCCATTCCTTAAAAGGGAATTGCTCTACCAACTGAGCTAACGGGTCACATTTTGCAGGTTTAACTTGCAATAAGTGGACGGAATTATAGCTCAGAAATTTTTAATTGTCAAGAGAATTTCAAAATTATTTAAAAATTTACCGCTTCATCCAATTTCTCGATGGCAAAGACAACGGATTGTTCCTGAATCTGCTCTCTGTTACCGTGAAAATGACAGTGGTACACTTCTATGGAAAAAGGTGTTTTAATACCTATATAAACGGTTCCTACCGGTTTGAGCTCTGTACCGCCGGTAGGCCCTGCTATACCGGAGACTGCAATGGCATAGTCGCTGTCGGACAGCTTCTGTACCCCGTCGAGCATCTCTTGCACACAGGTCCGGCTGACCGCTCCCTCTTTTTCCAGGGTATCTTTTCTGACTCCGAGCCAGCGATGCTTGATCTCATTGGAGTAGGTCACGACTGAACCGTGCAATACGCTTGATGCGCCTGAAACTGCAGTGAATTCAGCAGCGATCCTTCCGCCCGTGCAACTCTCTGCAAAGGTAATGGTCTGTTGTCGCTGTGTCAGATACCGAATGATCTTTTCTGTGATTTTTCTAATGTTCTTCATAGGAAAATTGTATCGAAAGTACCTTTTAATCGTGATTTGGATACAATCACGGGATAATATATCAGGGGCGACCCTATGAAGGTGTTATCGACAATGGATTTCAAAGCAACCCTCCTCCTCCCAAAAACAGACTTCCCAATGCGCGGAAATCTTCCTACGAATGAACCCAAAAAGTATAAAGCATGGTTTGATGCCGATGTATATGAACAGATGAAAGCCAAGCGTGAAGGTGCCGAACTCTATACCTTGCATGATGGCCCTCCCTATGCAAACGGTGATATCCACATCGGGCATGCCCTTAACAAGATCCTCAAAGACATTATCCTGAAGTATAACTATTTTCAGGGGAAAGCGGTGCGTATGACACCGGGCTGGGACTGTCATGGCCTGCCGATAGAGCAAAAAGTCGAGGAGAAACTCGGAAAAAGCAAGAAAGAGGCAATGCCTACAGAGAAATTCAGAGAGCTTTGCCGTGAGCATGCGGCGAAATTCGTAGATATCCAGCGCACAAGCTTCAAGGAACTCGGGGTCATTGCCGACTGGGAAAACCCTTATGTCACGATGGATTTCAAGTTTGAAGCTAATATTTACAGAACGCTTTGCGAAGTGGCCAAGAGAGGCCTGCTTGTGGAAAGGCACAAGCCGATCTTTTGGTCCTGGGCAGCGAGAACGGCACTGGCTGATGCAGAAGTAGAATATGAGGATAAAGAAGATTACTCCATTTATGTCCATTTTGAGCTTTCCGATGCCGCCAAAGAGAAACTGGGAGTGGAA
>JALSTF010000168.1 GCA_026983895.1 Sulfurovum sp. | reverse complement strand
CAAACAAGGTACTCAAGAGCATATTGTTGATAAGCATCCTCTTTTCCATCCTGCTTGCAGCGATCTCTTTTCTGGGTATGCCTATGAGCAAACAGCTTTACACTTCCTTTAAAGAGAAGAAGAAAGCGGAAGCAACACTCAATATCGTTCCCGGGAAACTGGGCCAAAAATTCGGAGACTATTACATCTATGTCAAAGAAAAAGATGCCAAAAGCGGGATATTCCACAACATGGTTATATATAACCGTACAAAAAAGGATGAAGAACAGTTCTTCTCATCGAAAAAAGGGCAGCTCAACAGAAATGCCAAGACGGCATCACTGCTTCTTGAAAATGGATACGGATATACATACACAAAAGAAAAACTTCAGCAGGCCAAGTATAAAACACTCGAAGTTTTCGATACCAAACAAAAATACCGTTTCCATTTTCAGGATATTGTTTCCTACTGGGCTCTTGCCAAAGTCGACAAAGTCCGAAGGGGAAGGATACTTTTCTATATCTACGTCAGCCTTATCCCTATTCTTTCCGTCTATCTTGCTGCCGCTTTTTCTATGATCAATCCGCGCTATCAGAGCAACTACTCCTTTATCATCATCTTCAGTACGACACTTTTCCTCTACCTGATCGCTTCATCACTCGAAAAATGGGGAAATACCGCAAGTCTGCCTATTGCCGTGATCCTTACATTCATGCTGGGAAAGACACTCTTCCAAAAGCGTGTTGCCCGATACTTTTAAAGGATATTCATGAGAGTCAAAGCTGTAATCGCCTATGACGGAAGTGCCTTCAAAGGCTTCCAGAAACAGACTTCCACAAGGCAGACAGTCACTACGGCCATAGAAGAAGCCCTTGCCGATCTGCACATCGTCCCATCCATCACAGGAAGCGGGCGTACCGATGCAGGGGTACATGCAAGCGGGCAGGTGATACACTTCGACCTTCCTTCTTTCTGGTCAGACCTTGATAAGCTCAAGACCATGCTTAACCGTAAACTCAGCATGATACAGTTCAAGCACATCTCTCCGTCAGCAGAGGATTTTCATGCACGGTTTTCTGCCAAAGAACGTATATACCGGTATGTTTTCAAAAATAAACCACCCTCCATTTTTGAAAAGAGATATATTGCCTATTACAGTGATTTCGACCCTGAAGTTCTGTCTCATGCTCTTTCATTGTTTCAGGGGGAACATGATTTTGCCTGTTTTTACAAGACAGGTTCCCCAACCCATACCACTGTTCGCAACATATATCGGGCAGAATATCGGGAATACGGAAAATACCATTACCTCTATTTTACGGCCAATGGATTTCTCCGTGCACAGGTCAGGATGATGGTATCCGCAGCCATGCTTTGCGCACAAAAAGAACTTGCGCTGGCACAGCTTGCAGAACAGATCGGATGCACAAAACGGCATACCACCAGCGTAGCTCCTTCAGAGGGGCTTTATCTTGCTAGGATCATTTACTGATCCTTGCGCTCTTCCAGCTTTGCTTTCACCACATCGATATGGTAGCCTTCTTCCAATACCCCGCAGCAGAAATCAATATCTTTATCCTCCGGAGAAACGATGACAAAAGGTGTTGCACCCGTCCCTCTTATCATATCTGATACCAGACACTTGATATTCATAAAAGGCAATCCTTCAAAGATCACATAGCGGTACTGCGTGTCTTCAATACGTTTCATAAAGACCTCTTCCTGTATCACTTTATCGACACTGTATCCGAGATTTTCCAATATACGTTCATACAGATCCGCGATGATAGGGAAAGAGTGATACAAAAGGACATCTTTCTGCAGCTTTACGGCCTCTTCTTCCTGTGCTTCTTCCTTCGGTACAACGGTCTCTGCCACTTCTTTTTCAACAGGTGCTTCAGTCTCTTCTTCAGGATTTTGTATACTGACAGGTTCTTGTGAAACAGGCTGCTCGCCCTTCTCTTCCAAAACCGTTTCTTTTTCTTGTATTTCCTGATCCCCTTCCGTTGTCTCTGCCTTTTTGATATGTGTCGGGAAATACTCCTGAAGAAGGACATTGAGCCGTTCCAGATCGATCGGTTTTGAAAGATAGTTATCCATACCTTCGTCCATATATTTTTCACGGTCCCCTGAAAGGGCATTGGCTGTCAGTGCCACAATAGGGACATGATGTTTACGGTTCTTCTCTTCATATTCAATGATCTGGTGTGTGGCTTCAATACCTCCGAGTACCGGCATTTGAATATCCATCAGGATCATATCGAAGGTATTGTCCGTACGCAGCTTCACCGCCTCTTCCCCATTGCTCGCAAGGGTGACATCGACACCAAAACTGTTCAATACATTCTTGATCAGTTTCTGGTTGATACTGTTATCCTCCGCAACAAGAAGGTGAAGGTCCTCGAACAGGATATTCTTTGTGCCTGCCGGTGCTTTCGAAGAAGTTCGCACTTTCTTCTCATAGACCACTTCAAGTGCCTTGTATGTTTTGCTGAGATTGAGTGGTTTATACAATACTTTATCTATTCTATCGAGCAACCCTTCGATATTCTTTTTCTTGTCAGCGGTCGTCATCAGGACTATCTTACAGTCTATATCAAGAAATTTATCAAGTTCTCCGCTACGCTGATGGGAAGTATGGTCTATAAAAAGGATGTCCGGCAAAGCCGTATTGTCTGCATTCAGTATCGTATCTTCATCATAAAGATCGAACTTCGCACCGGTATAGGTCACATAGGCTTCAAGATTATGCCTGATACTTTCAGAAACCTCTTCCTGTCTGCCAAGGAGCCCTACCGAGAAGCCCAGCATATTGATGATGTCCCGGGGAACGATATCTTTGGCTTTTTCCAGTGTCAGGGTAAAGTAAAAGGTCGATCCCTCCCCTTCTTTGCTCTCAATATCAAGCTCTCCGCCCATGAAAGAAACCAGTTTCCCCGAAATGGCAAGCCCGAGCCCTGTACCCCCGAACTTTCTGCTCGTAGAGACATCCGCCTGCGAGAATGCCTCGAATATCTTGCTTTTCTGACTTTCGCTGATCCCTATACCCGTATCGGATACGGAGAACATCATGGTCACATACTCTTTTGTTTCGGCCACTTTTTCAATGGAGACATCCACCGCACCTTTTGCTTTGGTGAATTTGATCGCATTGCTGATAAGGTTGACGATGACCTGCGATATTTTGGTGGGATCACCCACGATCTTTTCAGGAAGCGCAGGGTCGATATAGACACCAAGCTCTATCCCTTTTTCCGCTGCTCTTGCTCCATAGGATTCGACAGAAGATTCAAACTGTTCTACCGGGTCGAACACAATATGTTCCAGTTCTATTTTGTCGGCCTTGATCTTCGAGAGGTCAAGAATATCGTTCACGATGGTTAAAAGGTTCTCGGAACTGTGTTCGATCACCGTAATGAATTCCCTCTGTTCATCATTGAGTTCCGAATCTTTCAAAAGTTGCGTAAATCCGACGATACCGTTCAACGGTGTACGGATTTCATGCGACATATTTGCAAGGAAAAGGTCTTTTGCCTGGTTGGCTGCCTTGATAGTATCCACAAGGAATTTGTAGATATTGTTGATGTCGCGCGTATCGATGAGATGCTGCAGTTCCCGTTGCTGCTCCTTGTCCAGGACCGCTTCGATATCTTTCAGCGTATCTTCAAAGAGCTGCTTGTCTTTGTTGATATTGTAATAGATCACCAGCATGATCAGCAATACAAGGAGTGTCAACGCACCCCATAAAGCATACTGCATCAAAACATCTTTGGCCTGAATGAACCGGTCTTCCGCTTTTACCTGTGCCGTACCCAGGAGGGCATGCTGTGCCTGAGCCAGGTAGAACTCCTTTTTCTCGCTCTGCTTGACCCATTGCTCCGGGCTGATATCATACTTTCCTTCCGAAGCCCCGTAAAGTATAGCGACACGTTCATCTCTTCCTATTTTGTCATAGGCATCTTCCGAAACGACCGATTTAAGTGTTTTCTTCAGGTCATAGTCCGTAATATGCTTCAAGGAGGGGAGCACATCATTCATGATCAGCGCATCCCACACTTTCAAGTCTCCGTCTTTCATAGGATAAGATCCGTTCAGTACGAAAAGGATACCTGTATCTTCCATTACACTGTTTTCTTTCAGCGTCATATAGTCAGCATGGCTTGAAAGTTCATTTTGGATCTCTTCATCATATTCTTTGGCCGCTGCATCCCTGGTCACGGCAATAAGAGATTCACCGATATTCTTGTGGTAGAGCGTATTGAACATATTTTCGTAATCTGAACTGAGTGTATCGATCTTGTTGCGCACTTCTTTCAATTTTGTCCGGATATAGGCAAACCGTTTACTGTATGATTGCAGCGTTTTGTTCTTTGCCATATAAGTATCCAGCGTATGCAGTGTATTGTTCACTGTTTCACGGATCTCTTTCAGTTCCTTTGCACTCTGCTTGCCTCCGCTTCCCATATAATCTGCACTGTTTATACGTTCTTTCGCGATAACATCGATGGCTTGATCCGTCAACTCTACGAAATGCAGATAGTTCCTGCTCGTCTGTGCCTGCGTATAGCTTTGATAGGCAAAGAACGTATGATAGGAGATCGCTCCGAATACCGCAATGACAAGTACGATCAGAAAAGAGAAAATATTTTTGTTGCTTAAAAAATTCATACTGCTGCCTTTTACTGATTTTGATTATGGAACAAAGCGATCTTTGTGATCAATGCTTCTATGTGTGCCGTGGAGAGCAGCATCAATGCCGGAATGAAAAGTGTATCGGTCTTTCCAAGGTACATACCGTTCTCCCACCACGCTTTTGTGACTTCATTTCTTATTTTTCCGATCTTTTTCGGATAAGGATACGCCTCAACCTGCTGCAGGTTTTGGCTGAACTTGGCTATAGCCTCATGCATCTGTTCTCTGTTGGTAGGATTGTCAAAGCCTGTATGCAGAGCCATATAGTATTTCATGATACGTTCCATCAGATATTCCATCTTCTTGGCCGTCATCAGCATTTGTTCTTCCTTCGTAAAATCATATGCATGTGCTGCAGCAATGGAATCTGCACCCTCAAGCAGTGTTTCACTGTAATCCAGCATCAAGGCTGCCTGCTCCGGTTTGAGCGATTCGGTAAAGATCTGCGCTATTTGATCCTTGCTGTATGCCAAAAATTCCAGGATATCTTTTGTATCGCTGTCTTTGGTCGTTGCCCCAATGACTCTCAGATTGTTGCTCAATGCAACCAGCTCGCTTTTCAGCCTTTCTTTGACCACATCCTTCCGTGGCGCTTTAAATAAAAGAAGGTATTCCTTTACGATCTGCTGACTTAAGAAACGTATATTCTCCGTTGCTTCAAGGATCTTGATATCTCCCCGTGTCACCACTGTATTTTTTTGCTCCGCTTTTTGGGCGGTGCTCACTGTCTGTGCTGAGACATTGTTGTCATTTTGCGCGGAAGGTATTTGGGCGGATGTGGAAGCCAGTGCTGACGCCGCAGCACTTTTTTTTGCCGACGTTACGATCTGTTTTTTCTTCTTCACAGATCCCTTTTGGACCGTTTTTTTGGCTTTGTGCTTTTTGTGCTGCTGCACTTTATGTTTCTTTTTCGTACCCGTATGCTTGGTATGCTGGCTGGCCGCCAGCGTTCCAGCGCCGACAGTCAACAGTACCAGAGCCAGATAAAGGAAATGTTTCATGGTCTTTCCTTTACTTATAAAGTTCGACGTACAGTTCTGTGATCTTGTTCATTTTCTTCGTAATATCGTCTGTTGTATTAAATACGATCAGAGGCAATCCGCCTTTTTCTATATTCAAATAGAATTTATACACGATCTTCCACAGCCTGTCGATACCGTGAAGTTGCCGATTGATCTCCGGTGTATTTGCCGGATTGGCCATCAGCGCCTTGTGTGCCGAGGAGAACTCCGCAACGGCTGCCTTCATCTGATCAACAGTATTCTTGTCTTTGATCCCCGCCTGATAGGCAATATAGTATTTTGCAATACGCTGTGCCAGCATTCTCTGTTTGCCTGATTTTCCGACAATCGCAGATTCTTTGACTTTGACTTTTGCTTTCAGTGAATTCACTACATACTGGCTGCCTTCCAGCATCGATTCACTCAGGTCGATAATAAGCTGGGCATTATCAAGATTGAATGGTTCATTAGCCGTACTCTTGAAATCTTCAATACTCAGCTCAACAAAAGAGAGCAGGTTCTGGATTTCAGGATCATTGATGGAGTCTTTCAATACTTTGTGTGCAGAGACCAATTCTTTGAGTGAAGCTTTGAGCTGCTTGTTCGCTTTGGCTGTAGCGATTTTTTCTCCTGCATAAAGATAGTCTTTTGCAATACGCTGGGAAAGCATTCTCTGTCTTCCGGCCACATCGATCAGTTTTACGATATCCGCGATCGCCGCTTTATTGGTCACTGCCGAAGCAGCCGGGGCCGCAGTTTCTGCATACGCAGTACCTGACATCAATACTGCCGCTGCTGCTGCAATACTTATATTTTTTATCCATACTTTTTTCATTTTCTACCTTTCCTACTTTTTCTCTTGCGCTGCATACAGGCCTGTAGCCGTATTCATATCTTTTAAAATGTCATTGGACTTTTTGTAGATCAGTGCCGGAATGAATTTGGAACTGGATTTGTTCATGATCTCAAAAAACTTGAACGATCTTTCAGCACTTTTGAGCAAAGCAGTGATCTTCGGTGTGTTCATATCGGATTTCATCAATGTATCGAGTGAATCCTTGAACAGTTTCATAGACTGATCCATCTTCTTTTTGAACTGCGGATCGTTCACACCCCAGACTTTCAGCATATAAAGGCTTGCCATACGCTGGGAAAGCATACGCTGCCTTCCTGAAATATTGATGATCTCTCCGGATTTCTTGCCTGTCTGTTTGGCGAAAAGCCCGACAGCTTCATTGGACTGCTTCAGCAGTGCTTCGAGATCTTCCTGCATTTTCCCTGCTTTCTCTTTGCTGGGCGGTTCCTGCAAAGCTTCTTTGATAGGCCCCCACATTGTTTTTACCTTTTTCAGACTCTCTTCTGTTGCAGGATCTTTATTGAACTGTATCAGAGAATCCAGGTGATTCTCAAAATTCGTCATGATCTTTTTCAAGTCATCTGTAGGATTTCCGAACTTGTTCTGCAAACCTATCATGGCATAATCTTTCAGCATTCGCTGCGTATACATCCTTTGTTTCCCTGCAACATCTACTGCCTGTGACAGGTTGGCAATCTCAATGGCAAACAGTGAACTCCCAAATAGCAGAAATACAAAAAACAGGTTCCTGCATACTCTTATCACATCAATCATATGAACTCCTTCTCTTTTATTTGAGTGTTTCATTTTGATTTTATAGAAATCAAAACAGGTTGTACATGGCATTTTTGAGAAAAAAAATCTTCTAAAATGCCTACTTTCTTGCCTACCAATTATAACATCTTTTGTTTTTATGGCTCAAGAAAGAACTTTTATCCAAATGAGTAAGGTCTTTTTTCAAATTAAATAAACTACTCATCTTTTTTTATTATATAATTCAAATACTCTTATATAGTTGATATATATCAAAAATATAATTTTTGTATGATATTTTGACAGTATGGTGTAAAATTTTCAAACGAAAGGAGACCCAGAGATGAAATACCTGCTCTTTATTATATTTATATTGGTGCAGATAACTGCAAATGAAACCATGGAGGGAGTGTATCTGAAAAACGGATGCCAGGGGTGCCATGGGCTTTACGGTGAAGGCATCGGAGCTTCTCCCCGACTTCAGGGACTGAGAGAAAAAGTCATTCTTCAAAGGCTTAAGAACCTCAAACAGGGAAAAACACGTACAGCTTTTGGCAACATCATGGTTTCTTTTGCGCAGGGACTGAGTGATGAAGAGATTGTAGAAATGGCTAAATACCTCTCTACCCTTAAGCGCGTCGAGGGCAGAGAAACATATGAACTTGAGGATGACAACAGCGGAGATGGGTCCTCCTAAAGGACATTTTGAATACTCCTGAAAAGAGTTACTCTGCCGGTGCTGTCGTTGGTTCAACAGCTTCAGTCTTGGGAGAAGAAGTGGTGATATCTTCTTTTACCTCAGCGGCCTTTTCTTTGACCGCATCTACAGCATCAGCACTTTTTTCTTTCACAGTCTCTGCTGCTTCGGCAGCACTTTTCTTTGCACTTTCCAACACTTCGGTACTTTTTTCAACCGCCGCTGAAGCCGCCTTCTTTACAGTTTCTTTTGCCGCTTCGACTTTTTGTGCCGCTTTTTCAGAAGCCGATTTCATCTGGTCTTTCAAATCGTCGAGTTCTTCATTCGCATCAAAAAGATCACTGTCAAGATCTGCAACGCGCTCCACATTCGCACCGTATTTGTACACAAGTTCACCGCCGTCTTTACCCTGTTTGAGTATGCCTGCGACAAATACAACAAGGACCAGGAGGAAAAGTGCTTTCATCAAGCCTCTCTGTATCATGGCCGAAAGCAGTTTAAACAGGACCACCACGGTTGATGCCAGCATCAAATAGGTTCCCAGAAGCTTGTGTTCTTTCAATTCGGACTGCCCGGCCTGTGTCAGTGCATCAAATGCTTCTTTACCGTCTACCGTACCCGTCAAATACGCAGCGATCGCTGCGACCATGCCAATGACAAGAAGAACGAAAGAGATCACACCGATCGCTTTTTTCTTCGCAAAAAGGTTGATGATCTCAATGATCAGGACAAGGATCGGTATCGCTATCACAAAATGGTCTATAGGCGGGTGAAGCAGGACAGGGATGTCGAACGGCAAATTGATTTGCGGTAGTTTGAGTGCTGGTAATTCCATAGTTAATCCTTTGAATCTTTGTTTTGAATAAAACGATTATAACACAAAATAATTTAGTTTCATTGATTAAAACGGTTTGACCACGACCATGATCACAATAAAGATCATCAGCAGTGTCGGAACTTCATTGTAGAATCTGAAATATTTCCCGCTTTTATAGTAAGGGTCGGTGATCAGTTTTTTGCGTATCATATTGAGTGAAAAACTGTATGCGATCAACAAAGCCACAAAGAAAAGTTTGGCATGCATCCATCCTCCGCTCTGAAAGATACCGGGGTTGAGGTAAAGCATAAGCCCGCCCGAGAGGATGGTCGCCCACATGGCCGGAACGCCGATATAGGTATAGAGTTTGTACTCCTGTACCTCGACCACTTCACCAAATGCTTTGTTGTCTGCATGTTCCCTGTGGTAAATGAAAAGCCTGGGAAGATAGAAAAGCATCGCCATCCAACTCGTAAAACTCATCACATGAAACGCCAATATCCAAGTATAATATGCCATCTGTTATTCTCCTATGATCTGAAAATCTTTTTTGCTGTAGATCACCAGCTGTAATTTCTTATAATACCCAATATGCGCATAGGCTATCTTTATTTTCGAGCCGTTTTTCGGTGTGAGTTTTCGATTTTTGAAGTAAAGCGGTATGCTTTTTCCATCCACATATACATATCCCTTTTTGTAGATCCCTTCTATATTCCTTACGACTTCATTCTGACGAAGAATGGAAAGCGGTGCATAATAGGGCTCAAGCGATACTGTACCCTTTTCCTTCAGCCTGACCAGTGCGGTGATCTCTTTGAGTCCTTGATAGACAGATATCTCCTGAACCTTGATATCATACTGCTTTCCCTCATGCATATCCTGTACTGCACCAAAGACGAAGATACCGCGCCCTTTGGGGGACTGCTTGAGTACTGCGTAACGGCCTCTCTTAAGCACAACGACCACATTTTCAAGCACAACCGGCTGTTCAAGATGCTTTTGTCCGTAAAGATCCTCTATTGTCCCTTTCACCGCTTTTTTTATATCATCGTTAGACGATGCAACATACGGTCTGGTATCGAATCGGGCAAAGACGGGGAGATGGTCGGAATATCCTTTACCGGTATGTTTCCCATGCTTGATCTCCCAATGGTTGATGCGTCCCCTTGAAGTCATCAACGGCTTGTCCCGAAAGACACCGAAACTCCCATTGACATAATCGATCCCTTTTCCGTCGAACAGGGAAGCAGGCAGAAGGATATGGTCAAGTGTGCTTCGATGTCCGTAGAATTTATGGCTCCAGCGTTCCTTGAAAGGCAGTTCATTCCAGAGGTCGTAGTGCCACCCTCTCGGTGCGTTCAGCATCTGCTTTTTACTCAAAAGTACATTGTTCTCGACAGTATGCAGCACATGGTTGAGCCCTGTCCTTCCCTCTGTATCGTTCAGTTTTTTGGGCAGTGTCATATGGGCATCGTAATTGCTATTGAGATCGCCGACGATCAAATACTCTTTCCCTGCCGGCATCGCATCAATGCGCTTTTTGAGCACTTTTGCACACGCGATACGTTTGCTCTCATATCCTTTGCGGCTTTTGGACTTCCAGTGGTTGGAGAATATCGTAAGGGTATGCCCGTCGACAGTGACCTCCGTTTCCAGGATATTACGTACA
>JALSTF010000167.1 GCA_026983895.1 Sulfurovum sp. | reverse complement strand
CCTTCTTTGGAACGGTTGTCGATGACGGGCCTCTTCTCTATACGGTTCTGTGCCACTCTGGCCTGCGTTTTCGCATGCAAGTGTGTTATGGCTTTGGTTTTCCATGGGGAAGCCTTTGGTGTTATGCCGGCCAATGCTGTTTTTTCCTTTTCAGGAAGATAACGCCTGCAGATACGCAGACGCTTCTTATAGTAGGGAGAGGTACGCAGGTTGGAATAGACCACTTCATTTTTGGTGGTACTGGCATGGGTAAACCAGCCATCTCCCAGATACATCCCTACATGGGTGATCTTTCCATTGCGTCTTTTGGTCGTGTCAAAGAAGATCAGATCGCCGTATTTGAGTTCTGAGGGTTTGATGTATTTGCCGACCTTGGCCTGTTCTCTTGCTGTTCTTGGAAGATCGATCCCCATACTGCCGTACATGTAGTAGGTATATCCTGAACAGTCGAACTGGTTGGGTCCCTCTTCCGCCCAGACATAGGGGCTGCCTTTGAGCCTTTTGACCATTTTCTCAAGGTTTTTCTTGGAAGGGTTGTATTTTACTTTTGGTTTTTTGATCTCGTAGTGCGGATGCTTGGGATGGGGAGAGGGTTTGCATCCGGACAACAGTATGAAGGAAAATACGGTGAAAAGTATATAAAAAAACAGTCTAGGTTTCATGAGAAGATCACCCTTTTTGGTTGGTACGGTTATTATAGATAAAAGGTTTTAAAAGCGGCTTTTAGGGAACCGCTTTCCTTGGAATATGCATGCCTGGTTGCCATGGCGTGGTATACAGGTTGCTTGTCACTTTCATTTTTTTCAATGGCGCACTACAGTTCATATAGAAAGCCCTTTCGTCTTTGCTCATATAGCGTTTGCATATTTTGATACGCTTTTTATAGCGGGGCTCTTTGTCAAAACTGGTGATCACTACTTTACGGTGTTTGCTGCTTGCCTGGGCAAACCAGCCTCCCCCAAGATACATACCGACATGGTTGATGCGTTTGCTTCTTTTGTTGGTGGAACCGAAAAAGATCAGATCGCCGTACGTCAAGTCCCTGAAGGCAACGGTCTTTCCTACTTTTGCCTGTTCGCAGGCGGTCCTTGGCAGGGTAACGCCCATTGATCCGTATATATTGTATGTCAGGCCGGAGCAGTCAAATGCATTGGGGCCTTCTTCTGCCCAGATATAAGGTTTGCCCAGGTATTGGTTGAGAAGTTTTTGAATATTCTCTCTGTTGGGCTGGCATACTTTTTTGGGTTTGATAATGTCGTAGTTGGGATAACTGTATGGTTTGGGTGAACAGCCGCTGAAAAACAGTGTACCAACGGACAGCATAAAAAATAGAAATGGTCTCATCTACACCCCTTTTAGAGTATCAGCATAGCATCTCCGTAAGAGAAGAACCGATAATTGTTATCTATGGCTTCTTTATACAATTGTAGCGTTTTTTCTCTTCCTATGAAAGCACTTACAAGCATAATGAGTGTACTTTTGGGCAAGTGGAAGTTAGTGAGTAGATGGGTGACTCTTTGCGGAGGGTTGAGCGGATTGAGAAAGAGGTCGCACTCTCCTTCTTTTTTCCCTGTACGCACATAGTATTCAATGGTTCTGGTCACGGTCGTACCGATTGCGAGGATCTCTCTGCTGCCGTCAAGGATTTTTGCGGCTTCATCGGGAATGTGAAAGTACTCGGAATGCATGGGGTGATCGAGGATCGCTTCAGCTTCTACCGGTTTGAAAGTACCCGCCCCGACATGCAGGGTCACTTTGTATGTGTGATGCCTTTGCTGCAGTGCTTCAAAAAGTTCAGGGGTGAAATGCAGTGATGCAGTAGGGGCAGCGACCGCTCCTGCATTTTGGGCGAACAGGGTCTGGTAATCTGTTTCATCTTCTTCTCTGTCCTCTCTCTGCATGTAGGGGGGCAGAGGGATATGGCCTATCTCATCGAGGATCTGTACGAGATCTTCAAAACGGATCTCCCTGCTGCCCTGCCTGAAAGTAACGATACGTGAACCGTCACTATTGAGTGTCATGACTTTTGCGGAAAGAGCATTGTCAAAAATCAGCTCCGTCCCTGCTTTGACCTTGCCCCTGATCAGGACGAGGTAACGGTGTGCATCGAGCGGTTTGTTGAAAAGCAGTTCCACTTTTCCTCCGCCTTGTCCGTCTGCAGCGGCTTTATGGCCAAAGATACGTGCCTTGATGACACGCGTGTCATTGAGGAAGATATCGCAATTTTCAGGAAGAAAATCAAGAAGATGCGCAAAAGTCGTATGTGTTACAGTATCGTTCTTTCTATCATAGATAAGAAGTTTTGCCTGGTCACGGGGGTGCACCGGCGTTGCGGCAATGAACCCCTCCGGGAGTGCATAGTCGTAATTCTTTGTCAGAAGTTCCGGGGAGGATGAAGTATTGGACATTTAGGGGTTGTCTAACTCGTCAAGAAGTGCCTGCCTTTTGGCTTCCTCTTCTTTGTTATTGTCGTTCTCTTCCTCTTCCTCTTCCTCCTCGTCACTTTTCTCCGGGTTGACCATTCGGACGATAATGATGGAAATACCGTAGAGCAGGACCAGTGGTGCAGCCATGAGCAGCTGTGTCAGGATATCCGGCGGTGTAAGCAGTGCTGCAAGAAGGAAAATGATGACAATGGCATATTTGAAAAAGTCAATCAGTGTACGGTCGGTCACCAGTCCGAGTAGGGCGAGGAAATAGGCAAAGACAGGGAGTTCGAAGGCTATACCGAAGCCGAGCATGATCTTGGTGAAGAACCCGACATAGTCCTCGATATTAATGAACGGGGTATAAAGAAAGGAACCGAAGGTAATAAGGAACTGGAAGCCGAAAGGTGTAACAACATAGTAGGCGAATATGACACCGATAAAGAACATAACCGACCCGCCGACCACGAAAGGGATCACCATCTTCTTTTCATTGCTGTAAAGCCCGGGTGCGACAAAAAGCCAGAGCTGGTAGAGGATGAAGGGCATAGCCCCGAGAAGCCCGGCAAAGAAGGAGACCTTCAGGGCAACGAAGAAAGCACCGCCGACCTGGTGGGTCGTGATCTTTCCTTCAAAATTATGATGGTTGGGACGTGCGGAGGCACTGTCGCGTTTTTTGATGATCTCATCCAGGGATTTTGCTGCATCGGCAGCATTTTTCAGCAGGGGGGCCAGCTTTGGATCGGCTGTTTTTGCCGCAGCATACAGATTGTGCTGTAACTTTTCTGCAGCCTGCATGGCCGGTGTTTGGGTGACATTGCTCTCGTCTGTCTTCATCTTCCAGGTAGCCTTGTCCTGTGATTCGATGATACGTCCTACCTGTACCAGCGCATTGTTAAGCGGCTGTGTGATCCATGAGAGGATGGCATTGTGGAAAGTGAATGCGATGATAAAAGCGATAAAAACGGAAAGGACTGAAAGGCCGAGTCTTTTTCTCAGTTCTGCGAGGTGGGGACGGAGATCATCAAACATCAGGCGTTGTCTCCCTCTGTGTCATTTTTGCTTTTCTTTGCAGTTTTTTTCTCTGTTTTTGCACTGTTCTCGTCAGGGTTTTTCTTTTTCTTTTTCGATTTTTTCTTGAAAGTCACCGTATCGCTGGGGGTCTCTACAGAAGAAGCCGGCGGCATATCCGCATAAGGAGAACCCTTTGTCGGACGATGTATCTCTTGGGTATCGGTATCGTAAATGAGTTCCTTGAGATCATCTTCCAGACCGATATTTTTGAAACTTTTGAGTTCGTCTGTCGCAGAATCGAGCTGCTGCTTGTAATTGAGTGCTTCTTCCTTGAGGTCTGCGATGCGAAGTTCTTCATCCAGTGAATTTTTTGCTTCGCCTACGGTCTTTTTGACACTCTTGATGAATTTGGCGATCTGAACCATGGCTTCAGGAAGTTTGTCCGGTCCAAGGAAAAGGATCGCAATAATCGCTATGAGAAGTATTTCAGTAAAACCTATGCCAAACATCGACTGCCTTTGAATCATTTCGTGTATTTTAGCGAATTATTCTAAAAGGTAGAGTGCAAGGGCATCTGCAATGAAAAAGTCGGTATTGCGGTAATGTGTGGCATCCTGTGCCAGTTTCCCTTCTTTTACGAGTATCTCCGCTTTTCCTTTCATCGATGTGTTCAGAAGACTTTTTCTGATGCCTGTATCACTGCGCAGTCCAAGAAAGATCCTTTCCGTCAGAAGGTTTTCTGTGGTGAGTTTTTCTTCCCTGGTCTTTAGCGGATCAGAGATATATCGTTCAATATCTGTTTGTGGGTAGAAGCGGGTATCTTTGAGGAAACCGACGGCCCCGGCCCCGGCCCCAATATAGTCATTCAGTGCCCAGTAACCCTTGTTGTGAATACTTTGGTAATGCCCGAAATTTGAAATCTCATAGTGTGTGAAACCTCTTTTTTTTATCTCGTCTGCAACGAAGAAGGCGAGTGCTTCATTCTCCTGCCGGACTTCCGGTGTCGCAGAAAATCTTGTTCCGTCCTCTATGGTGAGTTCGTAGGCAGAAATGTGGTCGACAGGGAGTGCAAAGGCATGTCGGATATCTTCTTGAAGCAGTGTTCGGGTATCACCTCTGTAATTATAGATCAGGTCGAGAGAAAGGTGTTCGAAGCCGAGGTTTGCTGCCGTGAGGATCGCTCTCTGGGCCTCTTTGGGAGTATGTGCGCGATTGAGTGCTTTGAGTTTGTCTGCATCGAAACTCTGTACCCCGAAACTGACACGGTTGACGCCAAGATCCTTCATACCCTGGAGCCATGCGCGTGTAGCGGAGTTTGGGTTGGCTTCGGTGGTGATCTCTGCACCCTCTTTCAGGTAGGGCAGGAGAAGTGTGAAAATGGGAATATAAAGATCCGGTGCTACGGTCGAAGGGGTTCCCCCTCCAATAAAGAGTGTCTCGATCTCACCCTTATGCACATCGAATCGCTGCAGCTCGAAGGAGAGTTGGGTGTAGAGTGCCTGCATATAGGCACTGCGTGTATCGAATTTGTCCACATAAGAGTTAAAGCTGCAATAGTGACATTTTGAATCACAGTAGGGGATATGGATGTAGGCTAACATTTTATGCTCTTTTCAAATGGATATAACCGTATTTTGGGTAGAATCATATCAGAAATTTCAGAGCAAGTCTCTAAATGGTACAGTTGTTTGACTGTTTTTAAAGAGCACCTAATGATGAGAGGTGTCCTAAAATTTATCGAAAATGAGTATCGTATGCAGAACAAAAAGAGCTACAGGCCCAATGTTGCCGCTGTCATACTCTCTTCAAAATATCCGGAAAAGTGTGAATTTTTCATCGCTCACCGCAGTGACATAAAAAATGCCTGGCAGTTCCCGCAGGGAGGTATCGACAAGGGGGAAACCCCGGAAGATGCGCTTTACAGGGAACTGTTGGAGGAAATCGGTTGCAACAATGTCGAGATACTGGGAGAATTCCCGGAGTGGATCACCTATGATTTCCCAAAAAAGGCAAGGGGCAAAGTGTATCCTTTTGACGGACAGACACAAAAGTATTTTTTGGTCCGCCTGAAAGAGGATACACAGATAGACCTGCAGGCTTATGAGATCCCGGAGTTTAAAGAGTATGCATTCGTCAATTATGAGGAACTGTTCACCAGAGTGACCTATTTTAAGCGCAAAGTGTATCGTAAAGTGATCGATCACTTCATGAAAGAGGGTTTGATCTAAATTTAAAGGAATGATGTTTATGTTGATCGTACAGAAGTATGGCGGTACCAGTGTAGGCGGGCTTGACCGTATAGAAAATGTAGCCAGCCGTGTTGCAAAAGCCAGGGAAGAGGGGCATGATCTTGTTGTAGTCGTTTCTGCTATGAGCGGAGAGACGAATAAGCTGATCGGATATGCCGAACATTTCAGTGCAAACCCGGCAAAAAGAGAGATGGATATGCTGCTTAGCTCCGGAGAGCGTGTGACGGCGGCACTTCTGTCCATTGCGCTGCAGGCCAAAGGTTTTGATGCCGTCGCCATGACAGGCCGTCAGGCAGGGATCATTACCGATGACCTGCATACGTTCGCACGTATCGAATCCATAAATCCTTCCGCGATGCAGGATGCGATCAAAGAAGGGAAGGTCGTTGTCGTTGCCGGTTTTCAGGGGATCAACAAGAACGGCTCGGTCACGACGCTCGGACGCGGCGGTTCGGATCTCTCGGCTGTTGCGCTTGCTGCGGCGCTGCATGCGGACCAGTGTGAGATATACTCGGATGTGGATGGTATCTATACGACCGATCCACGCATTGAACCCCATGCCAAAAAACTGGATGTGATCTCTTATGATGAAATGCTTGAACTCGCTTCTCTGGGGGCAAAAGTATTGCAGAGCCGTTCGGTGGAACTGGCCAAGAAACTGAATGTAAGACTGTATGCAAAAAGCAGTTTCAGCGACAACAAAGGGACATTGATAACAAAGGAGAATGAAAATATGGAAGCAGTGTTGGTCAGCGGTGTAGTGCTGGATAAAAATCAGGCGAGAGTGACACTCAGAGGTGTCGTGGACAGACCGGGGATCGCTGCGGAGATATTTTCTGCGCTGGCAGATGCCAATATCAATGTGGATATGATCATACAGAATGTGGGAACAGACGGGTTGACGAATCTCGGCTTTACCGTACCGCAGAGCGAGCTGGAGCACGCGAAAAAACTGGTTGGCGATTTTGACCATGAGATACAGGGGGCTGATTTTGACGAACATGTCTGCAAAGTTTCTGTAGTAGGTGTAGGCATGAAATCCCATTCCGGTGTTGCCGCTACTGCTTTTACGGTGCTTGCCGACAGCAACATCAACATTCAAATGATCTCCACTTCTGAGATAAAGATCTCGATGATCATAGATGAAAAGTACGGTGAACTTGCGATCCGTGCACTTCATGAAGCGTACGAACTGGACAAATAATGCAAGCTCTCCTGAAATGGACGCTTGAATCGATACGGAACGAGCAATCCGATTTCTCGTGGATGGAAGAGTATCGTTACGAATGGGCGCCGCTGGTCAAATCTGCCGTTTCCCAGATACTTGAGGGAAAGACCGTGCTGCTTGTGACGGACGAACACCATAAATGGTTCAAGAGTTATATACTCAATGCCGTCAATGATCTTCGAAAGAACAGGCCTCTTCTGCCTGTATACAGTCTCATAGACGGGTTTCCGAACCTGAAGTCGATCTCCAGGACACAGGATATCCAGCTGCTTGAAGATATGCTGGATATTTCCTATCCGAATGGATATTTTATCTGGTATATCGGAAAAGGAGACCACCCTTACACGAAAATAGCCTATCGCAACGAGGACAGTTTCCTTTGGATCCTTGACGAAGAAGTACAGAACAGTTTCTCTCTGAGATCGTCGGATCCGCTGCTTGATATCAAACTGCTGCAACTCTATAAATTGTTCGATACGACGCTTTCGGCATCACTTTTCGGGGATCTGGAACTGTCACGATGAGACTGATCAGCCAGGTACTCATCACAAATGATATGGATGGTGCCATTGCTGCCCTTGAATCGAGTGTGACCACAGAACGTATCGTCAAGATACGCGAAGGAGAAAAAGCCTTTTCTGTCGAGGATGCCAAACTCGCTATTGAAAAAGCCTATATGGCCAGTGAAGAGACAACGGTCATCATTCTGACAGCGAAGGTCTTCACTCCGCTGGTCCAGAACAAACTGCTCAAAGTCATTGAAGAGCCTCCTTCGAACAAAGAATTCATTCTTATTACACCGAGTAAAGCTACGATACTTGCCACCATTCGTTCCAGGCTGCCTGTCATTGTATTGAATGAAGAGAAAAAAGAGGCATTGCTGGGCCTGGATCTGTCCACGCTTACCCTGGCAACGGTTTATGAATTCATCCAATTGCATAAACGTACCGATGCGAAAATCATGAAACGGCTTGTAGAAACGATCTCCAAAGAAGCGATACGTTCCGGCCGCTATGATCTGGATGAAAAAACACTGGCCCTCTTCTCCAATGCTTTTATCGCACTTGATGTAGGCTCCTCCCCGCAATTCGTATTGACCACCCTGCTGTTGAAACTTTTGGCGAGGAAGAAGCGGTAGGAATCCATATTCCTTATGCTACTTGTACTATAATAGGTTTCATATATGTATAACACTGAATGATGAAGGAAAAATATATGTGGAATGTCTATTTTGGATCGTGGGGAGACGGCAGATTGAAACGATTGCCGTATCTGGGATATTATGTACTGTTGATGGTATTGGTCTTTGCCGTGATCGCAGGCACCATTTTTCTGGTCGGCAGCATGGAAGATCTCTCCGGCATGAGTATGGCGGATACTCAGGCGGCATTGTTGGGTAAATTCGGTATGCTTGGCATTGCCGGAGTGATCATTTTGATGTTTGCAGTGATGATCGCCCAGGTTAACATCTTGGCCAAACGCATACGGGACATGGGCTTGCCGGCTGTATGGACGATCCTTGGTATTGTCGCAGTTTCCATACTGCTGAATATACTTTTCCCTGCACAGCATGTAGAAGTGAATACCTCTGTTGTGCAGAACGCACAGGGCACCCTTGCTGCCTTTGAGGCAAGCAGCACCAAAACAAGTATGGTCCTGGAGATCTTTGATACGATCATCTTTCTCTGCCTGCTTCTGATACCAAGTGACACGTTTAAAAAACAGAACGGGTGACAGGGGCATTGATGCAGCTTTACAGACTTGGACAGAGTGAAGACAGAGAAGCCGTGCTTAAAAAGCTGGGAGTAGAGAGCGGCGGCATCGCCATCATGGCGAAGAAGATGGAACTTCTTTACTTCTATATCAAAGATCTCAGAACTCCCGCAGCGAACATTTTGAAACAGGATGCACTGAGTATCGGTGCGGAGCTTGCCGTACCGGGAGGAGTGATCCTGTGCGAGGAGACGCATTACGACTGCATTTTGATCGGAACACGAAAACATATGGAGATACTTTCCCGCAAAGAACTTGCACAGCCCTTTGGACTGAAAGAACTGGCACAGCAGTTGAAGGTTTCACTTCAGGTGCGAAAATTCTCTACCAGGATCATGGGGATCGTCAATGCCAATGACGACAGTTTCTATGAGGAGAGCCGTTTCAACGGCAGTGATGCGGTACGCCGGATCGAAGAGATGATAGAAGAGGGAGCCGATATCATTGATATCGGTGCGGTCTCTTCCCGTCCGGGAGCCGAAAGTGTGGATGCATCCGTCGAACTGATGCGTATGAAACCTGTGTGTGATGCTGTCGCTTCCGAAAAACTTTATGAAAAAGCCCTTTTCTCTGTAGACAGCTATACCCCCTCGGTCGTTGAATATGCCCTGAAAAGCGGTTTTGGATTGATCAACGATATTACCGGTGCCGATGACCCGAAGCTCATTGAACTGGCAGTGCAGTACAATGCGAAACTTTGTATGATGCATATGCAGGGAAGACCGCAGACGATGCAGCATGACCCCCGTTATGACGATGTGATGGTCGAGGTAGATACCTTTTTTGCCCAGCGCATTGAACAGTGTGAAATGATGGGTATGGCGCGTGAAAATATCATTTTGGATGTAGGTATCGGTTTTGGCAAAACGCTTGAACACAACCTGATACTCTTGAAGAATCTGGAACATTTCGGCCATTTCGGATGTGAAGTACTCATCGGTGCCAGTAGAAAATCGATGATAGACAGGATCATACCGGCATCGGCCGGGGAGAGGCTTCCGGGAACACTGGTCCTGCATATGAAAGCAGTCGAGAACGGTGCTTCCATCATTCGATGTCATGATGTCAGAGAACATAAACAGGCACTGGCGGTCCTGAAAGCATTGCAGTAATACCTTTATGAAATGGCTTAAACGGTGCATCATACTGCTTCTTTTGTTCTTTCTGACGCTTCTGGCATGGGATGTGTATATCGGCTATAGGACCGACCCCTTCATTTACAGCGATGCGAAAAAAATACCATCGCGCAGGGCAGCACTGCTTCTGGGGACGAACAAGTACATTGCCAAGGGAAAAAAGAATTACTATTATCTTTACCGAATACGTGCGGCTGCCGCACTCTGGAAAGCAGGAAAGATCAATGCTGTCGTTGTTTCCGGAACCAACGACAGCCGGTATTACAACGAAACAAGGTCAATGTACAGGGACCTGATCAGAGCCGGCATACCCCAACAGTATATTGCACAGGATTTTGCAGGCTTCAGGACACTTGATTCCATCATACGTGCCGAAGCGGTATTTGACCTCAAAAAGTATATAATCATTTCCCAGAAATTCCATCTTGAACGGGCGATCTTCATTGCACGCGCGAAGGGACAGGACGTGATCGGGTTTGAAGCCAGAGCACGAAAAGGGACCCGTGCGGCCTTGCGGATGCAGATACGGGAATATCTTGCAAGAGCGAAAGCATTTATAGATATTTATATGTTGAGAACCGAACCGAAATATATTAAGGGCACCTCTAATAATAGGTAATGTTGTGAGTATCACCTATTATTAGAGGTGCCCTTATGGTAAAAAAGAGAAAGTACACTATAGAAAATGACATACGACACATATATTGAAAAAGTAAACACTCTGAAAAAATGGGCTTATGCCTATT
>JALSTF010000166.1 GCA_026983895.1 Sulfurovum sp. | reverse complement strand
CCTAACGCAAAAAGGATTTTCATGATTCAAAAAACAATGGCAGCCGTCGTTACAGGCTTGGCAGGTACACTGATATATGCGGCAGATGCACCAAAAGACACATATCATATGTTTCCCAAACCGAGCAAAGGATACGTACGCTATATCGTGGAGGTTCCCAAAACAGATAAAGATAATGACCGAAGGGTAGAAGTGCTTATCGGCAAAAAAATGATGGTGGATTGCAACTATCATACCTTTTGGGGAAAGATAGAAAAATTCCCGGTGAAGGGATGGGGATATCATTATTATAAGATCAGTGACATCCGAAATGGTCCTACGACCATGCGTGCATGCCCGGGACCGAAAAAGGAAGCTTTTATTTCCCTGGCTCTTCCTTCTGAGGAGAAACTCATACCCTATAACAGCCGTCTGGGAAGGGTATTCTATGTTCCTAAAGGGTTTGAAGTCCGTTACCGCATATGGAAAGCAGAGGAAACTGTACATAAGGCACAGAAACGCTGAACAATAGAAGCATGGATCATATTTCTTCTGCAGGAGCCGATGTATAGATCTCTTCAAGCAGGTTTAAAAGCGGCAAATAAAGCATCTCTACTTCAGCCATATCGATCGTACCCTGATTCGGAAAGAAAAAATGGCTGTTACGGTTGCGGCGTGTACGTATAATGATGTAGATCATTTTAGAGACCAGTTCGGTTTTTCCGATATCCATATCGAGTGTGCCGAAAAGTGCCGTTTCAGCACTTTTGAGGGCTGTACTGACAGTGCCTGTATTGATTTGTGCCAGATAGTCTATCTGGAGTTCTTGCAATGTTTCATTCAGCCAGGGATTATGCAGAGCCGTGACCTTCACTCCATATTCGCCATGGGCCCTCTTCTTGAAAAAAGGTATTTTGTGCCTGAGAAGTGAAGCTTTCAGAAGGATCTCCGCGGCAAGCGCAATATCCCGCCAGAAATCTACCGATTCAAAAGAGGTGAGACTGTGTGCCCCGTCGAGCAGGAACGTTCCGTTCTCAAAGTACAATACATGCCTGTATGTGGCAAGATGCACTGCATAGTCATGATTCTCTTTGTCCAGTGTGCTGATATCGATGCTTTGCATGATCTGTTCAGTTTTTTACGAATATCAGTTCACCGACACGCTCCCCGATCGCTTCGGAAACAACATTGCATTTGACGATAAAAAGATAATAGACCGATCGTTCGGCCACCTCGTAAAGGCTTTCAAAATTTCCCATACCTTTGGCAAGCACGATATCTGCCTTTTTAAAAAGGTTTCTCGATGTGCTATTTGCGTAAGCAAGATCATAGCCGGGAGTAGGAACGCCTGTATCGATGACCGTAGCGCAGGTTTTGAGTATTGCTGCTTCTTTTGCCGTGACATCATTGATGATGGCTTTTCCTCTGACAAAATAATAGATATCGATATCATATTTTTTTGTGATCATTTCAATGAGCAGTTTGTCAAAAATGTGTTCGCCTGTATTGTCGCCAATATAGACCAGGTTTTTTGTCCTCTTCAGTTCTTTTTCAAAGGTTTCAAAATCATCGATACCGAATCGGCGTTTAAAGTGGGTGCCTATGGTCTCATTCAGATCGAGTTGATGCTGTGCGCCAAAGTCAATGACATTGCCGATAACAGCGAACTTTACTGCATCATGCAGGGTCTTGACCAAAGAGGTGTCTACAGACAATGCCATCTGTGTCGCTTGCTCTTTTGCTTTTGAAACAGGATCTTTCTCTCCTGTGAGTTCGGCGATCTTTTCATACGTCTCTTTGGCTATCTGCGGCGGTGTATGGCTGAGGTCGCGCCGCATGAGTATTTCGGCAGTACTGTCAAGCAGTGTTTTGCTCTGGGTATCGTCGAGATCGAGCAGTTTGCCTACTTTCAGTGTTTGGTTCATAATGCAGACGATGCAGTCAGGTTTGATATTCATAAAGGGTACCTAAAACAGATGGGATTATCCGGCAGGTTTGACAACTCTGCGGGCAGAAACGAATTTACTGGCGTAATAGCCATGGTCAATAGGTGAGATAATGATACCTTTTTTTCTTGAAGCGGCATGGATGAACTTTCCGTTCCCAAGATAGATACCGACATGTGTCACAGGAATGCCGCGCTTCTTGTCGGTCAGAAAGAAGAGCAAGTCGCCTTTTTGGAGGTGGGCAAGATCGACCTGTGTGCCTTTTTTCGACTGTGCCCAGGCTGTACGGGGCAGATCGACATGATGCTTTTTGTAAAGATACTGCACATACCCCGAACAGTCAAATCCTTTGGGAGACGTGCCTCCCCAGACATAT
>JALSTF010000165.1 GCA_026983895.1 Sulfurovum sp. | reverse complement strand
ATGCTTCTGCACGCTTTGCCGATATGACGGAAACCATCCTGTCATGGCCGCCGATATCTACCGTCACTTTTGCACTGCCGCTGTCTTTCTCCATCTGCACCACTTTGCCTTCAAGCGTATTTTCCGTTTTCCGATCCGGGCTCTGCGTAAGCATGACATGGGAAGATTTACAGATGGCCGTGATCGTCTGTCCCTTTTTGATATGAAGATCCTCCACAGCTTCCTTGGTAATGACTGAGATCAATTTTTGTCCGCTCTTGAGCCCCAGGATAAGTTTTGCACTGACTTCTGTGGACTCTACGGCTATGACCTCTGCCTGCATCTGGTTGCGTGCCGAGATCTGAAGCCCGAGCCTCCCGATGGTATGAAAAGCCTGGCTTTGTATATCGGTCAATTGCGAAAGGCGCTCCAGAAAGCGTTCATGCTCCTCTTTGAGCAGTGCATAATTGGCCAAAAGCTTCACCCCGTACTCCGTGACCGTCGTACCTCCGCCATCCTTCCCGCCTGTCTCACGGCGTACAATGGGTTCAGGCGAAAGTGTATTCATCGCATCCACCGCTTCCCAGGCACTCTTGTAACTCATAGGAACGGCTTTAGCCGCTTTGGAGATGGAACCGTGTTCCTCTATGGCATGAAGCAGGCATATACGTTTTTCAAGCAAAAAAGGCTCACCCGAAATTTTAAAGGTAAGCGGAGAGATGATTTCCATTTCATTCCTTATATCCTAAAATATATAACGAAAATAATATCATTATATACCTTAAGACATAACGCTCTTGACAAAATAACATAAAAGTGTTATTATCCGCATACTTTTAGTCAGGTGTGTCGAGCTGAGTCAGAGAGGAAACAACTCCTCACTTCTCACTCCTCACTCCTCACTAAAAATGCTATGCATTTTTAGGGGGTGACTTGGTTTCGACTGGAATAGTCGGGGCTATGTGCATGTCGGACTGGGCAATTCCGTTACGCGGCCCACTTAGCTTAAACGCAAACAATACAGATTACCGTCCAGCTTACGCAGTAGCGTAAGTCATTAACCCCGCTCATGCGGAGGACTGCCCTGCCGAGGAGTGTCATCTTACTCGGACTTTTGGGTATCACATCTGATGACTATGCTTCGGGGAAGCCATGCCCCGTTGTGAGAATCCTGGCTGGTCTGGCAAAGTTTTGGGTGTCGTACAAAACCAGATGAGACGTAACAACACCGACTAAGCATGTAGAGTCATAGTTCTAGCTATTTTAGGACAGGGGTTCAATTCCCCTCACCTCCACCAACACTTCTTTCAGACCACGATCCGCTCAATATCTTTCGACAATGCTGTTGTTATTTCATAACTTATCGTACCGAACTGTTTTGCCGCTTTTTGTGCATTTTCCATGATCACCACTTCTTCTTTTTCAGATTCCAGTACGATAAAATCCATAGAAACACGTCCCAAAACAGGCAGGCCTTCGGCAGTGATATAAGGGTTTTTGCTGTCACCTCGGCACCAGCCGTCTCCATAGCCCAGGTCATAGGTAGATACCGTCATCTCTTTGGAGGCGGTGAAATCACCTCCGTATCCGACACGCTCACCTTTTTTAAGCCTGCGGGCAGCGACACGTTTTGCCGTCAGCTTCATGACCGGTTTGAGCGGTACGGCCTCGAAAGGTTCAGGGAGTTCGTTGTATCCGTAGGCAGCGATCCCTACACGTACCAGATCTTCGGTAAATGTGCCTGCACGCAATATGGCTGCGGAATTGTGGGAATGGAATCGTACATTTTCAAACCCGGCCTTGCGTACTTTTTCTTTTGCCGATACAAACTGTTTTTGCTGCCAGAACAATTCGGAACCCATTGCATCGGCGGAACGAAAATGGGTCATGACGCCGACAAGATCCAGCTGCCGTTCCCCTATGCGTTCCAATGCGCACTCCACCTCTTGCATCGCAATACCGTTACGGTGCATTCCGGTATCGACCTTGAGTTCCACTTTGGCACCCTCTTCTGCACGTTCGATATCACCCAAAGTATTCACCGCATAGGTACATATTTCATCTCGAACCGCCCTGTCACCCAGTACCAGCACTGTCTGAAAAAGTGTTTTGATCTGCTCTGCCTCCGCATGGTTCTTGACAACGGCATGTTTGATACCGAAATTGGAAGCAAGTCTTCCCATGAGTACCAACCCATGCCCATAGGCATTGTCTTTAAGCACCATGGCGATCTTGTCGATTGAGCCTGTCTTCAGGGCGATTTGGTTAAGATTGTGATAGAAATTGTCTTGATTGATAAAAATAGTTGCCATAGGTGGGATTATATCCTAAAATGGAACACATTTACAAAGGGGAGAAAGGAATGGACTGGTTTACAATAATGGTAGGTGCAGGTATGCTTGTGACACTGTTTATTGTTTTTCTGCTGCTAAAGGAATTTAAAAAGAGTATCAAAGAAAGCAAAGAGGGCAAGGTAAGCGGGAGATGTGAACTTGACTAAGCGCAGAATGACCGCAGAGTGGGAGAAACAGCGTTGTGTACTGATGAGTTTTCCTCATGAAAAGACCGATTGGCATAAGCCCCAAAACCCCAAGTCACTGAATGAGGCACTGTCACCTTTTATTCGCATCGCACAGGCCATTGCTTACAAAGAGCCTGTTTACATTATTTGTAAAGCCAAAGAGTCCATCGCTTCGATGTTCTGCAGTACCCGAAATATGACTTTCATAGAGATCCCGACAAACGATACATGGATACGTGACTACGGCTATATCAGTATTCAGGAGAATACAGGGAGCAAACTGCTGGATTTCACTTTTGACGGATGGGGAGGGAAATTTGATGCAGCACTTGACAACCGTGTCAATACCATATTACACCAAAAAGGATACATGGGGACCACGCCTCTGGAGCACATTGATTTCGTGCTCGAAGGCGGTTCGGTGGAAAGTGACGGAAAGAGTACGATCCTGACCACTTCACAGTGTCTGTGCAACCCCAACCGTAATGGCGGACTGAGTAAAGCAGAAGTGGAAGCACATTTACAACAATACCTCGGTGCAAAAAAGGTCCTCTGGCTTGACCATGGCTATCTTGCCGGTGATGATACGGACAGCCATATCGATATGCTCGCCCGGTTTGTTGATGAAAGGACCATTACCTACGTCAAGTGTGAGGACAGAGAAGATGAGCACTACCATGCACTTGAAGCGATGGAAGAGCAGTTGCGGACATTCACACAGCCGGATGGAAGCCCTTATACACTCGTGCCTCTGCCCATGTGTGAAGCCAAATACAACACAGAAGGGAAAAGGCTGCCTGCAAGCTATGCGAACTTTCTTATTACAAACGATGCACTGCTGTTTCCAACATACAGTGACAAGCCAAATGACAGAAAGGCCGAAGAAGTTTTCAGAAGGCTGTTCCCCGGCAAAGAAATGATCCCGATCAACTGCCTGAAGCTTATAGAAGAAGGGGGAAGTCTACACTGCTCTACGATGCAGGTGGCTTATTAGCCCTTATTATCCCCCAAAGTCATTCGTCCAATAGATTTTATACGTACTGTTCTGCTCTTCATATTTTGCCAATCCCATTTCTTTGAACTTGCCATTCATAATATTTGCACAGTGTCCCGGACTTTCCAACCACGCATGTACCGCATTTTCTATGGTGGCTTGCCCCGCGGCAATATTTTCACCAATAGCGGAATACTCTGTATATCCATTGGCTTCGATACGTTCTTTAAATGTACTGGAATGCCCCAGGTTACTGCCTGTTACATCTGACGCTGTACCCGAACCACTATGGGAAAAAGTATTGCTTTGGGCCAAATCCTTACTATGTTCCAATGCCGAAGCATAAAGATCACTGTTGGTCACAAGAGGGCTTGCTGCGGGGAAAGAGCCCTTGCTTGCTTCGTTTACACTGCCATCATTGTTTTTACATTCCCGGGCCATACTTCTCGCATAGTTTATCACTTTCAAATACTTTATCTGTTCATCATCTGAAACATCATAGATACCGCTTCTGGGAATGGTAGTGTTGTTTTCGGTAATGACTATAGCTGTTTCAGCATTTTCTCCCCCATCCTTGACAGTCGATGCACTCTCGGTTCCGGAACCTCCTCCACACCCGGCAAGCATCAAACACATAATACAGTATGCTCCTGTTCTTTTCATTCTCGATCTCCCTTTGTATTTTTTAAAAAAGTATATCAGAAAAAATGAAAAACCCCAAAAAAGAAAGATTTGGTTAAAATTATAGGTATGAAAACAGCATTAATACAACAAAAGTACCATGGTACGAAAGAAAAAACCATCACAGAAACCCTCACGTATATTGCCAAAGCGGCACAACAGGGTGCCTCTCTTGTTGTTTTGCAGGAACTTCATCAAAACGAATACTTTTGCCAGAGTGAAGATACGGCATACTTCCAATATGCAGAAAACTTTGAAGCAGATATTGCTTTTTGGGGCTGTATAGCCAAAGAACATCGTATCGTACTGGTGACTTCACTGTTTGAAAAACGCGCGCCCGGTCTTTACCACAATACAGCCGTTGTTTTTGAAAAAGACGGAAGCGTTGCGGGCCAATACCGCAAAATGCATATTCCTGATGATCCGGGATTTTATGAAAAATTCTATTTTACCCCAGGGGATATGGGTTTTGAACCCATCGAAACTTCTGTAGGGAAACTGGGGGTTCTGGTATGCTGGGACCAGTGGTATCCTGAAGCTGCCCGTATCATGGCACTCAAAGGGGCCCAAATACTCATCTACCCGACAGCTATTGGCTGGTTTGATGAAGACAGTGAAGCTGAAAAAGCACGACAGCTTGAAAGCTGGATCACCATCCAGCGTTCACACGCCATTGCCAACGGTATCCCGCTCCTTTCCTGCAATCGTGTAGGCTTTGAAGCCGATGCTTCCGGTGCCATTCCCGGTATACGTTTCTGGGGGAACTCTTTTGTCTGCGGTGCCCAGGGTGAGATGATCGCAGAGGCAGGAAACCAAAACGAAGCCATACTCTATGCCGATATAGACCATGATCGCACCAAAGAGGTACGTGATATCTGGCCGTTTCTAAGAGATCGGCGTATCGAAGCCTATAGGTGCCTCCGGAAACGCTATTGTGATACCGGTACACCGGACACCTCCGGTACATGATCCAGGCTTAAGGGCACCTCTAAAAATAGGTGATATTCACATTACCTATTATTAGAGGTGCCCTTAAGTTATCTTTACTATAATCATTTAAAATATCATACCAAGGAATATCATGGCAACGATACGAGAGATCATGGATCTGCCCCTAAGCCCTGTAGAAAAAGGGGAACCTGTTCATTTCAAGAACCCTCCAAAGGCTTTCTATGAAGCCATCGGCCAAGAAGAGGGGATGAAAGAACTCATGTATGATTTTTATGACAAGATCTACGAGAGCACGATCGCACATTTTTTTCCTCAGGATGAAGAAGAGTTTGAAAAGGTCAAAGAGAAAAACACCAAATTCTTTATCCAGATCTGCGGCGGCCCGAAAGTCTATGAAGGTGAATCACAAGGCATGGACCTCAATGAGTATATGATCCGTTTGCATGATGATTTTTCCATTACGGAAAAATCCCGTATTGAATGGTTGGGAACCATGCGTGACGCCTTGGCAGATAAAGCGCAGCATGTCGATATTGACCTGATCAAAGAGTTTTGGGATTATTTGGAGAACTTCTCTAAACTGACCGTCAATACCTTTGCTGACGGCAGCACCTATTATGCAGCCTATACGCAGGCAAAGGAAGAGGTAGCAGGTAGCAATTTTTCAGAAGTTGTCTTCGGCGAACCTTAACGGCTCACCACTCACTGCTCCCTGTTTTCAAACCACCACATAAAAGCGAACATGAGCCCCGGTGTCTTGGCGATACTTTCATCAAAGATGAGCGTTTTCGCTTTCTCCACCGGGAGGATACGTACTTCGATCAGTTCATTATCCACACCTCCCCCTTCCGAGACTTTCATCTTTTCATCCACTTCGGCATAATAGAGCATTTGCCTGCTGCCTGCAAATCCTACAGAAGTATAAAAGGATGTGATCTTTTCAATCTTCTCTGTCGGTACATCATATCCACATTCCTCTTCTATTTCCTCTTTGGCTATCTGCTTGAGTGAAAGCGCTTTGTCCACGATACCCGCACACAGTTCCACCGTCATACCATTGTCATTGTTCATATAGACAGCAGGCCTGAACTGCTCTACCAGGATGAAAGCATCCTTGCCAACATGGTAAATGAGGATGGCTACACTGTCATGCGCTTTAACGATCTCCCAGGATTTGGATATGCCGTTCTGATCATAGCGGGCCAAAGCCGTACTGATGAATTTGGGGTCTACGAGCGGTTTGAGTATAAAATTTTCGATCTTACTGTGCATCTTTAAATCTCTCTTTGTCTCCGATATGTACCTCGCCCGTGTATCTTTTCGGCCAAATATAGGATGGGGTATTGTCCAGCAGATATGTTTCCAGTTTCTTTCTGTTCTCTTTGGTCCCCTTGATGGCCACTTTCTTGTATCGTATTTCTTCTACATTCTTATATTTTGTGAATTTTTTCATGATCGAAGTCTTGATGGACTTCTTGCGCAGATATTTCATGGGATCGACCCAGCGCCCGTTCTTTTTCAACCCAAAATGCAGATGCGGCCCGGTACTTCTTCCCGAACTTCCGACATACCCGATGATCTGCCCTTTTTTCACTTTTTGCCCACGTTTGACCCTCATACGGCTCTGGTGTGCATAGAACGATTCATAACCGCCGGGATGCCTGATCTGCACAACCCGTCCGTATCCGCCTTTCCATCCGGCATAACTGATCACTCCGTCATTGACCGCAAGCAGCGGTGTACCTCGTCTGGCTCCGAAATCGGTACCATGATGGGGCCGGTAACGGTGCAAAATAGGGTGCCATCTCCGGTAGGAGAAACTTGAAGTGATCCGTATATGACGCAAAGGCATACCGAAAGTGGAACCTTTTGTTTGCACACGTCTGGTATACGTCACTTTTTTCTTCCCTGTCACTGTGTAGGCTATCTGCTTATCCGTCTCTTTGTATCCGTGCCCATCCTCATCTACATAAATGAACTGATCGATCTTCCTGCTCTTCACTTTCATGACTTTTATCTCGGGCATACTGTAAGGGATCCCCAGTCTGCTGCGCTGTGTGTAGATGAAAGAGATCTCATCCCCTTTATGCAGTTTTTTTGTATCGATAATACCTTTGAGTGCCTGGGAAGCTTTTTTCGCCACACTGTCTCTGCCAATAGCCTTTTTTGCATCAATATAGGGATTGGAGTGTATGACTACTTTGGCAAAATATTCATCGGTCTTATAGGCAATGGGGATGATATCGAAGGCATAGTGCTGTTTGTCTTTTTTGATGAAAAGGTGTATCTGCATCTCCCGGCTGATAGGGATCAATGCCTGCATCAGTGTACCATTGTCGTCAAGGAGTTCATAATAGGGGTATCTGTGCTGGATATCGGAGAGATATTCCTGGTCTTTCTTGGAAACGGAGTCGAGCATCTCTTTGGAGACAGCATGGGTATCCAGATAATCTGAAAAAGTGAGATCCGCCGGCCACTCCTTCATCTGTGCCTTCATTCCGAAAGAAAAACTGAACACCAAAATGACCGATAGAAGATACCTCATACTGCTCCAACCCCGTTATCTTGGAAATATTATAGCCGAATTAAGCTAATGAGCACATCAGACTTTTAATCTTTTGCTTGTATAATCAAACCAATATAATCAATTAAAAAGGATCGCTATGACCAAGATAGCATTGATACTGCTTACCGCCCTGCCTCTTTTTGCAGGGTTCTTCCCTTCTACCGTACACACTTCGGTTGCATCAGCCAAAGGCAATGCGTTGACACTCCGCTCCTCCTTCCCCGCCAACGGCATGAGCGGTATTGTGATTCACAACTACGGACATGATCTCGAGGCGATCACCGCCTATATCGCCCAGACTTCCCGAGGAAAGGCAAAAGTGATCAGCAGAGATATCATCCATCATGATGAACTCCCCACCATAAAAACACCTGTACGGGCCGGGGACAAAGTGATCGGAGGATACCTCTACAATAATGTCATGCTGCTCGCACCTGATGCAGACACTTATGCAAAGGTCACCTCCTCCTACAGCAAAAATTGGATCCATCCGGACCTCTTTGCCATTTATCTCTCCAAAAAAGGCGACGGCTTCCCTACCAAAGAAAATCTGGCAGATTTTGCAAAAGATTATCAGATCGGGCTCATTGCCATTGTACGTAAAAATGCACTGGTGCTTTTAGACCCTATCTCGGGAAAGATCATCGCTAAAAAAACGATACACGCACCATCAAAAGCACAATTCCCGTTTTATATGCATTTCAAAGAAGTCCGTTCAGGCTGGTTCTCAAAAAGCGGTTCGGGAAACTATTACCAAACCATGGAGGCCCTCTAGTGCTTGATCCCAAACATATTGAAACACTCAAAGAGATCGTTGGAGAAGAGAATGTCTACAGTGACAAAGCCCATCTTATTGCCTATTCCTACGATGCGACACGCACCCGTTTTGAACCCGATGCCGTTGTCTTTCCGAGAGATGAAGAAGACGTAAGCCGTATTCTGGTCTACTGCAACCATCACGGTATCGTTATCACCCCCCGCGGTGCAGGATCCGGTTTTACCGGCGGTGCCCTGCCTACCAACGGCGGTATCACACTTGCCATGGAAAAACATATGGACAGGATCCTCGAGATCGATATGGAAAATATGGTTGCTGTGGTGCAGCCGGGGGTCGTCAATATGGACCTTCAGAAAGCCGTGGAAGAAGTAGGACTTTTCTATCCGCCGGATCCTGCCAGCGAAGCGTACTCGACCCTCGGCGGGAATGTGAGTGAAAATGCCGGAGGCATGCGCGCGGCCAAATACGGGATCACCAAGGATTATGTGATGGCATTGCGTGCTGTACGCCCCAACGGTGATATCATCCGTGCCGGGAAACGTACCATCAAGGATGTTGCAGGCTATAACATTGCCGGCATACTGATCGCTTCGGAAGGAACACTCGCGGTGATCACGGAGATCACTGTCAAACTGCTCCCGAAACCAAAATTCAGAAAAGCGTACATGGGTATTTTCCCTTCCGTGGACAATGCCATGAATGCCGTGTTCAAATCGCTTGCAGGCGGTGCCAATCCTGTCGCTATGGAATTCATGGATTCTCTGGTCGTACAGGCGCTTAAGGAAAAACTCGGTGTGGCACTTCCTGAAGATGCCGGTGCCCTTCTCATCGGCGATGTGGACGGCAATGTCATCGAAGAGGTCGATTTTCAGCTGGAAATTCTGGAAAAATCCTTCAGGCAAAACGGTGCACAGGACTTTGTGGTAGCACATACCGACGAGGAGAGGGACAGACTCTGGTATGCCAGACGCAACGCTTCACCCTCCATCACGATCTTTGGCAGCAAAAAGCTCAATGAAGATATCTCTGTCCCGCGTTCTATGCTTCCGGAAGCCCTCAGCCGCATCTATGAGATCGGGGAGCGCTACGGCTTCAAGGTCCCCTGCTTCGGCCATGCCGGTGACGGAAATATCCACGTCAATGTCATGGTGGACGGCTCCGATGAAAAACAGCTTGAAGAAGGGCACAAAGCCATTGAAGAGATCTTTGAACTGGTTGTCGAGATGGGCGGTACGCTCAGCGGAGAACACGGGATAGGGACAAGCAAGGCACCCTTTATGGATATCGCTTTCAATCATGCAGAGATCCAGCTTTTCAAAGATATCAAAAATGCTTTCGATCCGAACAATATCCTCAATCCGGGGAAAATGGGACTTTAACCTGATGCAAGAGGGAGGAGAAAATATGGAGAAGTCAAAAAATAGAACGGCATCCGAAAGCTCCGCCCGGCTCTTCAAAGAGTACTACGTTTTTCTTCGTGACTTTTTCAAAGACCTCCTCGACGACAGGCTGGGCTACTATGCCTCCTCGCTCAGCTGGAACACCATCTTCTCCATCATCCCTCTTCTGGTCATCTTTCTCTATATCTTTACCACCATGCCGCTTTTTCAGGAAATGTACGACAAAGTCCAGGAACTGATCTTTGCCAACCTCATGCCCACGCAGTCCAAAGAGATCATGGAGCATATCAACACCTTCATCTCCAACTCGGACAAACTGGGGATGGTCGGCGTCTTCTATGTGACGTTTGCCGCTATTATGTTCTTCAAGAACTACGACTATATCGTGAATGACATCTTTGAACTTCCCGGCAGGAGCATACTCAAAAGTATCAAGACCTACCTGCTGCTCATTACACTTATTCCCGCTATGATCGGAGCCTCTTTTTATCTGACCAGTTTTATCCAGGGCTATCTGGACAAAACGGAAATCACCAGTGTGATCCATATTTACTATTTTCTCCCCTACCTCATCGTCTGGGGTGCTTTTTACATCGCTTACCAGATCTCGGCCAATATACGCATCAAAAAAAGGGCCGCACTGACCAGCTCTTTCATTGCATCGCTCATCTGGTACCTCTCCAAAAGCGGCTTTGTTTTCTACGTGATGCACAACAAAACCTATACTTCGGTCTATGGCAGCATCAGTACCGTCCTTTTCTTTCTGTTATGGATCTATATCTCCTGGGCGATCTTCCTGCACGGCCTGAGATTTTGTTATCTTCTCGGAAAAGAAAAAGAGATAGAGAAGATCTGAGACTGTTCAGGGATGACCACCAGGGATTGCCCATGCCTAAAGGGCACCTCTAAAAATAGGTG
>JALSTF010000164.1 GCA_026983895.1 Sulfurovum sp. | reverse complement strand
GATAGTCGATCACGTCAGGGTCACAGTTGGTATCGAGCGGTGCGATGACCTTCATACCCATTCTTTTCGCTTCTTTTACAGCGATGTTCTCTTTCACTGCATCGATAACGAACATCAACTCAGGCAGTTTCTTCATATGTCTGAAACCTTCGAGATAAGAGCTGAGTTTCTCTTTTTTTCTAAGGAGCATCAATGCTTCTTTTTTAGTCAGCATATCAAGCTGTCCATTCTCTTCCATCTGCTCGATGATCTCAAGCTTTCTGATAGATTTTTTCATGGTCGGGTAGTTGGTCAACATACCGCCGAGCCATCTTGTCGCAACGTAAGGCATACCCGCTCTCTCAGCGTGCTCTTTGACCGCCTGGCGTGCCTGCTTTTTCGTACCGACGAAAAGAACAGTCTGCCCTTCAGCGGCTGCATCTCTCACGACATTGTATGTATATTTGAAATATCTGAGTGTTTTTTGAAGGTCGATGATGTAAATGTTCTTTCTTGCACCGAAAATGAATTTCTTCATTTTTGGGTTCCATCTTCTTGTCTGGTGTCCGAAGTGAACGCCGCACTCCAGTAGGTCTTTCATTGTTACCATAAGTTTCTCCTTGGTATATAATCATAATAGAATCTTCATACGATGAAAATTCAGTTAAAAGCACATATTGGCTTCATCACTAGGTTTGATCCGCTGTAGTCCTCAATGTCAATTCTACAAAGATAGAATCACACAACCGTGCAAGGAATAACTACATGTGTATTTGCTTATCCAAATTTGAATAAGGAACGCGATTATACCGAAATATTTTTTAAGATTTTATGAAATTATGAAGATTTTGCAGGGACATCACGTGTTGATGCCCCTTTCTCTCGCAGATGTCATGCCTGTAATGCTGTGAGTTTCTCTTTCACTTCATCGACATGTCCCTTGACCCTGACCTTCTCCCATTTGGCAGCGATCTTCCCGTCCGGGTCGATGATGAAGGTGGAACGAACTACCCCCATATACTCACGGCCGTAGTTCTTCTTGAGCTGCCAGACACCAAAGGCATTGCAGAGCTCTTTCTCCTCATCGGCAAGCAGCGTGATCTTGAGATCCTTCTTCTCTATGAAGTTTCTGTGCTTTTTGGGACTGTCAGGACTGACTCCCAGAACAATGGCATTCAAACCTTCAAAATCAGGCAGTGCCTCCGTAAAATCACACGCTTCGGTCGTACAGCCAGGCGTATTGTCCTTGGGGTAGAAATAGAGTACGATCCATCTGCCTTTGATATCCCTAAGACAGATCTCCTCTTCATCCTGATTGGGCAGACAGAAATCCGGTGCCTTATCTCCTACATTCAACATATCAACTCCTTGTTAATTTTAAAAAGCTTTTTGAATGAAAAGCATACCAAAACTCTTCACTATTCACTATTAACTCTTCACTAATTTTCGATAATATAACAGAATGAATGAAAAAAATATACCCGAAAAAGAAGTATTGCTTGCCGAGATAGAAGAACTGATCGCCTATGGCAAAGAAGACCCCACCATCAATCCTGCTCTGCTGGCCTATCTTTCCATGGATGACCTCATTTCCATCAAGACCAAACTGCTCAAAAGGGTCGGTACCCTGAGCGAAGAAGACAAAGCCTGGCTGGAGCAGTTCAAGAAGTACGAGTAGCCGGGATATCATCCCATAAAGCATGTTTCATCAGATCGGTGCTTTTAAGATATCCTTCCTCTTCTTCCACACAGGGAAAGCCAGGCTGCTGCACAAGCCGTTGATAAAGTACCTCTTCCGAAAGCGGTTCAAGTCTGATCTTCTCTTTCAGATAGAGTTTGGAGAGGAACCATAGCAGCACGAAGCCCTCACTCAGAGGATTGAGATGCGTCTGCGAAAACCGTTCAAAATCTTCCTCCCCGCTCGACACATACTCATCGATGACCACTTCCAGAAGCCTGTTCAGATGCTTCAACGGCACTACAGGGAAAATAAGCCGTGCAGGAGAACCGGACCGGCTGTATATGCCTCCGAGAAAGACCCGTGCCGCTTTCTGCGTTTCCCCGTAACTGTTGGTACGCAGCCCTACCAGACCGATATCACAGTGGTGGTGCCTTCCGCACCCTTTCAAACATCCGCTGAAACCAACCTGGATATGATATATCTCGATCTTCTCCAGGGGCAGAAAAGACACATCTGACTTGATGTCCCACAAAGAGAGTGCACAGTAACGGCTTCCGGCACAGGCCGTCACATGTGAAGCACCCGTTACCTTTCCAAAAGGAATCTGCTTCTCTTTCAGCCCCAGAAGATGCAGGTTCTGGTCCGTGCCTGTGCGTATC
>JALSTF010000163.1 GCA_026983895.1 Sulfurovum sp. | reverse complement strand
TGTTTTCCAAGGGCATCGATCGTCTTCCAGCGATCCCGACAGTAAGACTTGAAATCGTCATACTGCTCCGCATAAAGCTCCATCTGCTCTATTACTTCCAGCGCACGGGCAAGTTTTTTAAGATTCTCCAGTTCACCTTCGATGATCGCTTCGCACTGCTTCAACAGCAGAGGAGAGAGAGGCATATTCATTCTTTCTAATTGGCTCATAGTTTTATCACCGTTCCCACACCTTCACTGGTAAAGACTTCCAGCAGTAAAGCATGTTCAATACGTCCATCTATGATATGTGCCTTGTTGACACCGCCATTGACGGCATGCAGACAGGCATCCACTTTGGGGATCATCCCTCCGGCGATAGTCCCTTGGGTTTTAAGCATCCCGATTTGACCTTCATTGAGTGTATGAATGATCTCTTTGTCACTGTTCATGACACCAGGTATATCTGTCATAAAAATGATCTTGCGTGCTTTCAGACTTGCGGCGATATGCCCGGCAGCAATGTCGGCATTGACATTGAATCCCGGATGCCCGCTCATCTGTCCTGTTGCAATAGGAGCGATAACCGGAATGAACTTTTCAGCAACCAGGTTATTGATAACCCGGGGGTCAACTTCTGTGATATCACCGACATAACCATACTTTTCCGTATCTACAGGTTTGGCTTTCAGCATAGAGGCATCTTTACCGCAAATACCCAGTGCTGGAGCACCATGTTCATTCAGTAGAGCCGTAATCTCTTTGTTGATACTGCCAGAGAGCACCATTTCCACCACTTCCATCACTTTCCCATCCGTGACTCTCAGACCATCTATGAAATGACTGTCTATCTGCAGCCTTCCAAGCATCTCTCCTATAGCAGGACCACCGCCATGTACAATGACCGGTTTGATACCTACAAGATACATTAAAACAATATCACGTGCAAACTTGTCTTTCAGTTCAGGGGAAGTCTGTGCCGACCCACCATACTTTATGACAAAAACCTCATCACTGTAACGCCTGATATAGGGTAATGCATCAAGAAGTACTTTAACCTGATCTAATTTTTTTTTCATTTTTTTTCTTTATTTTGGAAATCCGTGAGGAAGAAATTTCCAAGTATATTATGCGTGATGTGAATACAAAACATCCTGCTTAAAACATTGTACTAAAGAAAAATGTAAGGGTTGTGAAATATTTGTAAAAAGTATAACTTTCTTAAGCTGAAGGAAAACGAAGCGTAAAACATGCTCCTTTTTCACTGTTACACACGTTGATACTTCCTTTCATTTTCTGCTCCATAATAAGCTGTGACATATACAGCCCAATACCTGTTCCCCCTGTTTGATGTTTTGTGCTTACATGAGGCTTGAATATTTCCGGTAAAACAGCGGGGGCTATCCCCCCGCCATTATCACTGAAGAGAAGTACATTTTCATTATTTTCCTTAGACAGGGCAATATGGATATATCTTTCCCCGCTATCTGTTTCCGACAGTGCATCTTTGGCATTGTTCAATAGATTTAAGAGAACCTGTGCGAACTCACTGGCAGAACCTCTTGCAAAAAATTCTCCAGGCTTTACATTCAGCTTTACTTCAATATGGTGATAATCCAATCCTGCCGAGACAATATTAATCGCCTGACGCAATGCCAGTACAACATCAAAACGCTCCAAACACTCACTGGGTGTGAAAAAAAGCCTGAAGTCATCGATGGTCTGTGACATATATTTGATCATCTCATTGCCGTGTGCGATCTTTTTTTGAAGATAGGCTTCATCGAGCTCTCCAAATGCCTGAGCTGACTCCAAATTCATAAAAATACCGCCAAGCTGTGCCAGTGGCTGGCGCCATTGGTGGGCAATATGTCCTATCATCTCTCCCATAGAAGCAAGCCTGGACTGCTGCATCATCAGATACTCCTGCTCCTGACGCAATTGAATTTCATCCCTGACTTCCTCTTGAAGCTGCTGTTTCATCATCTCGTGTCCGGTGACATCTGTAGCGATCAATTTAACATAGCGGCTATTGATATTCTTCGAAAGTGTTCCGGAAAATTCAAAGTTCCGTCCACCCACGACAGCCGAAAAATGCTCTACCTGCCAATTCTCTTCAATGGCTTCATAAAGACGTATCCAACGCTCTCCCAAAAGTGCCTGGGGAGACTGTTCCAACAAACCCTCTCCAAAATGTTCTTTTGCTTTACGGTTCATCCAGTGTATCACCTGATGACCCGGTACATCAAAAATCTCTATGATCGCTTCGGGAAGAAGATCCATAATCTCCTTGGCATGACGCAGTTTGATCTCAAGCATTCGGGCAACATTGCCTTTGATGTGTTTGAATATATCACGATTGGTCAACAATGCCCGCATATCCCCATTCGTTTCTTTCACCAGAACCCGTCTTATGTTGCTGCGGCGCATCAATGAGATCACGTCGGTAATAGCATCTTCGGTTGAAACAGACATAACAGGGGAGGACATTACTTTCCTGACAGATTGGGCAAGATCCATTCCGTAGTACCCCGCAGAAAGGATATCTTTCTCTGTCACGATCCCCGTTTCTTCACCCTCTGCATCCGTCACGATCACAGACCCTACTCTGGTCTGACGCATCACTTCCAGAACATCATGCAAAGTTTTTGATGCATTTATAGAAACCACGTGTGCATCATGTGCCAACATGTCAAGTACTTTAAGATCAACTTTGTAAACATCTTCTTCCAAAAATCCAAAAAGATCTTCCTGCAATACCATACCAACGTACTGTCCCGTATCATCGACAAGGACCAGTCGGCGGATATTGTTGCTGACAATCAAATCAAATGCAGATTCGACCGGACGATTTTTGTTTGCTGTAATCACTGGTGTTACCGCCAACGACAACACCGGCTGTGCAAAATCTGAAATATTTTCAAGCAATGCAAGAATCAACCCCTCTGTTACGATACCTACAGGATACCCATTTTCAAGAAGAACAACAGATCCGTTTTTATTTTCAAGCATACATGCCATAACATCACTGAGACTGGCTGTACTCTCCATGGAAAACTTCTTTTTATGGGCTATGGATGCCAATACGGTCATATTTTTCTCCTGTCATACAATCTATGGCCTTTGGTACATCTCTGAGTGATCGGCTCAAGATTATTTTTCCCCTTTAAAGTGTGTACCGGTACATAAATCATCGCTTTATTCATCATATTGCCACCCTATGTTTATATCATAATAGAAATAGGCCAATTTATCCATGTTTAATCTTTTTTGGTATTATATCTTATCGGTACTTCCAGAGAAATATCTACCTACTTTATCAGGAACTCTCTTTTTCTTAGATACCATAAAAACTGAACCTTTGACTGTAATTTCAGTTTTTTTTGAGCATCTTTACTTGTAGCTTTGCAAGGTCTTTTTCCTTCCCAACGATGACTAGAACATCATCCTCGTCAAGCATATGATCAATAGTACTGTATGAAAAAATCAACTTGTCTCCAAGCTCCTTATCGATAATAGCAATCAGGATAATACCAAACTTTCGAAAAGGAATTTCGCTTAATTTTTTTCCATCATATACAGAATACTTCTCTATTGCCATCTCCATCATCCTCAAGTCATTCCGACGATAGACAATCTCATCGAGCGCCTTGGTTACTGCCGGTTTTGTCAGGCTGCTGACAGTCCGTCTTGCTGTTGCTTCATAAAGATCGATCACACTGTTGGCACCTGCATATTTGAGCTTTCTTGTACTTTCCGGAGAATTGCTTATGGAAAGAATAGTAGCTTCTGGATAGAGTGCACGGAGTCTGAGCACCAAAAATAGATTTTTGGCTGTTCTGCCCATCCCGCAATAGAGCAGGTCACAACGGGGATCAATTGCCAGAGAGAAAATATCTTCGTTGTGTTTAATATTTATTTTTAAGATATCTATATCCTCTCCCTCAATCATCTCGTCATCAGATTCAACGACAACCCGAACCCTGTTTCCTGCTTCTGTAAGTTTTTTGTATAACTGTTTGCCCGTCGTACCATAACCGAAAAGAACAATATTTTTTTTGCCATACATTACTGATACCTTTTCTTGAAGTTGGCAATCGCAATATCATAACCGATGATAACGAGCATATCCTCCGAACAGATCATATACTCTACAGCGGGATTAAAAACAAACGTATCCGGGCGATCCTTTGAATCACTTTTTTTAAAAATACCAAGAAGAATGATCCGCATTTGTTCAAACTCTATTTCATCAATTGTTTTGTCCTGAAGTTGACTGCCTGACAATACTTTTACCTCATCGATCAGTGTTTTTCCCTTGGCTTCTACAATGGCAAGCAGTGCATCAAAGGCAACAGGCTCTCCTGCATATACCATACCCATCATACCGGCAACCTCTTCAGGCATAATGACTTTGTCCACTCCTGCAAACTCCAGATTTTTGGCAACTTCATCATCACTGCAGCGTGCAGTTACAGTGACCTTCTCATTGAGACTTTTAACATTGACAGCGATAAATGCGTTCTGTATATCATCCGAAGTCAGACAGAGCACGTTGGAGATACGCTTATGGATACCCAGATCCTCAAAAATAGTACTCTTGGTCGCATCCGCACAAATAGCACGATATCCTGCATTGTGCGCTTCTTCTGCCAAAGCCGGGTTGATATCCAGTATGATGAACTCCACATTTTCTTTTTTCAAACCTTTTGCAACCAGTTTTCCAAGCACCCCATAGCCGCAAATGACTGTCATATTTTTCTTTTTTGCCGTTTCGTGAATGACCCTGTCCTCACGTAACACGTCCAATCGCTCGGCAAAAGAGGAGACGATGATCGAAGTAAAAAATGAGAGCAGTCCCACACCTGCGACAATGATCAGCATCGAAACAGCCCGACCTTCCGGAGTAACGGGAGAAATATCTCCATAGCCTACGGTCGAAATAGTGACCAAAGCCCAATAAAACGCGTCAAACAGATTGTGAATGTTCGGATTGTCATTGTCTCCTTCAAAGACATAAAGCATGATACCGGCAATAAAAATGAAGAACAAAAAGAGGGTGGCAAGTGTTATCAGTTCGAATTTTTTGTTTTTAAGGACAAAAAAGAATCCTGTTAAACTCCGTGTATAGCGAAGCATCTTAAATGCACGGAAGAGCACAAAGACACGAAGGATCCTTAGACTTCTATAGCTGGGAAGGATAGCAATGAGGTCAATGAGTGCCGAAATTGAAGTAACATAGCGCCATTTGTTTCTCAAAATATTCCAAGTCAGTTTAGCATACGAGAAAGGTTTGTTAAGAAAAAGACTCTCCTCATACTCGTCAATAATGATCTTGTGTATATCACTGTAAACCCACATTCTTAAAAAATATTCCGCTACAAAAACCGTCGTGACGAAATAGAGGTCATAATCATCCAGCCATTGGGGGATATGCTCCCTGACATCGATGACAAGGATAGTCACACTGGACAATATAACCAGAATCATAAAAATATCAAAAAACTTTTTGTAACGGTACTGGTTATTCTCCAGAAGATCGTAAAAAAAGTTTTTGACTACCCGGTATCTGCCGGATCCTTCTATGAAGTAGGCTGTCTTCACCAGTTTATACATCGGGAAATACCTCTTTCAAAATACCGTTCACTTTCTCTTTTCTGTACATTACATAATGAAGTTCATAGAAATTTTGCAAAATATATTCCAAGTCTTTTTTGCTTTCATCATGACAGATCACAAGCAGTTTGTCGCCTATTTCCAGCTCAACATCATCCGGGGGAAGCAGTGTCGGCTCTTCGAATCGCACAAGCATTAAAAAAAGAAGTTGGTTTTCAAGTCGCCAGTCCTCTCTTTTTCGTTTCAGCATTCCCAGCGTTATTGTTGCGCCTTTTTGCAGCTGCATACAGGCGGCATAAGCCTGCTCCTGCTCAATATTGATCTCACAAATGTTCGGATTTTCTCCCATTTTTGATACAATACGTTCCACCAGTTTTCTGCCCCACACTTCATTTTGACGGTTAAGCAGTGCAGTAAAAGTGTTTGCCAGAGGCATCGCCAGATAGTGATGGGCTTTATCGATGATGATCTCTTCGAGCACATAATGCCTGTTCACTTTAGCTGCTTTAAAGATCTTGATATCCGAAATTTCATTTTCCCGGCTTATAACATAGATGTCAGGATTATGTTTTTTTGCCAGTGCGATCACGGCGATATTGACAAGATCGTCCCGGGTACCTGCAATGATCACTGAAGCGTTCCCGATATCCGAAGCCAAGAGTTTTTCTTCTATCTCATTTTCTCCGCACAGCTCGCCCTCAGGCATAAGTCCGCCATCACAGGAGAGTCTTGCATCTATAAAGCTGTATGACACTCCGGCTTTTTCCAATCCTTTTTCCAGTGCTTTTCCCATCCTTCCGTATCCATAGATAACATAATGTCCTTCCGGAAGCACCTCTTTCTCTCTGACTTTAAGCAAATGACCATAGATCCACATTTCCAAAAGCCAGAGATGGGGTGCCTTGAGTGCCATATACAGCCTGCTTGATATCACTTCGAAAGGATTGATGACATGATCAACACCCATCGTTTTAAGGAATGCACTGTTTTGCAGGGAACTTGACCGCACTATCAGCTCCAGACGTTTATTTAAATGCTTGCACATCAATGCCAGTTTGCTGTTCTTCTGATCATCTTCAAAAAGAACTGCGACGGATTGACAGTTCTTTTTGCGGATACCCGCCATCTCAAGCGTTCCGGGGTCCATCACATCTATACAGTAGGCGGGTATCTGTGGTGAATAGTTTTCCAGTATCAATCCATCGATCGATCGCTGATCCCTGTCGAGTACCACCATCCTAATGCCCATCAGGTTGAGTTTTTTGATCAGTGCCCGTGTCACCGTGTTATAGCCCAAGATCAGAACAAAGGGCTCATTCATTCTTTTTACCGCTTTGAGAAATCTGTTTTTCTCCAACTCTTTATGCAGGACATCATCCTGCATCAGCGCTACAATGGTTCCAATACCGTAAAACCATCCTATTACCGTCATATAGATTGAAAACGATACCCAAAGTTTCTGGGGATAGGTAAAAGCATAAGGCGACTCTCCAAACCCTATCGTTGAAGCCATATAGCTGACAAAATAAAAAGCATCAAAGAAGTTCAAATGATAAACATGTCCTTGATCATCCTGACCAGGGATCAGTACCATCCCGAGGATAGAAACCGAAAAGGTAAGTATAATGACCAGAAAAGGGAGCCTAAGCCTCCGTATCACAATCCAACTTGAGAGGTTATTCATTTCTGCCTACCTCTTGGATTTGAGCGTATCACCAATAAAAATCACAACAGAAGCAATGTTTGCAAGCAAGGCACCTCCGGAAAGTGAAATGATCGCGGTTATACTCTCTTCGTCCAGTCCTCCCAGTCCATACAGTGCAAATGCCCATACAGATGCCGACAGAATCAACTGTATATCTGCTACCAGACTGCTGGCAAGCAGCACGGAACCTACCTGTGTCTTGTCTCCAAATTTAAAGACTGTCGCAATGAGATTGACCACAATAGCGGCAAACAGTTCATATTTGCTGTGCTCTGCTAATATTTCCGGAGACCCGTAAAAAAACCCGAAGTTCAGTGTCATGGCCAAAATAAAGAAAAATCCGGATATTACTTTATGCATATTCATCGTCTATCTCCCTCTCTTTTTTGACTGTTGCAAGTGGATGTGTTTCTGTTCATTTCTTCTCCTTTATGTTGTATTTTTCTATACCCCAAGGGCTCTGTAGCCTATGTCTTTTCTATAATAGATTCCTTCAAAGTCTATTTTTTTGATTGACCCGTAGGCTCTATTTTGGGCATCCTGTATTGAGTCACCTAATGCAGTAACGGAAAGTGTACGCCCTACTGTCGTGACAATCTCTCCTTCATCATTCAAAAAAGTGCCTGAATGAAACACTTTGACATTTGGATCATCAATTGTATCGAGTCCCCGAATTACTGCACCTGCCTGAAATTTTTCCGGATACTCTCTGGGTGCCGCAACAACGCAGAGTGCTGCCCGTTCATCCCATTTCGCCACCTCTTTGTCCAGTCTTCCCTCCAAAGCTGCCACAATATGCTCCACAAAATCGGATTGAAGACGCATCATTACTGGTTGAGCTTCCGGATCCCCAAAGCGACAGTTATACTCCAACACTTTGAGATTTCCCTCGTTATCTATCATAATGCCCGTATACAAAAACCCCTTATAAGGTATAAGCTCTTTTTCTCTCATCGCATCAATCGTAGGCTGGACAATTTCTTTGACGATGCGTTCGGAAAGTTCAGGCGTTACCAATTTGACGGGAGAATAGGCACCCATCCCGCCCGTATTGACTCCTGTGTCACCTTCCCCTTTTCGCTTGTGATCCTGACAGGGAACCATTGGCAATATATTGTTCCCGTCACTCATAACAATAAAACTACACTCTTCGCCCTCTATATACTCTTCGATAACAACGCGGGAACCTGCATCACCAAAACAATTCCCGTTGAGCATATCTATTACAGCCTTTTTCGCCTCCCGGATGCTCTGTGCGACGATCACACCTTTTCCGGATGCCAAACCATCCGCCTTCACAACAATCGGTGCTTCTTTTTTGTCTAGATAGGAGAGAGCGGTCTCTATATCGGAAAATACCTCATACTCCGATGTAGGAATCTTGTACCGTTTCAAAAAGGCCTTTGCGTACGATTTTGAAGCTTCCAATTGTGATGCTTTTTGAGAGGTACCAAAACAACGAATCCCCTCTTGAGTGAAACGATCCACCAATCCCTTTATTAATGCTACTGCCGGACCGGCCAAAGCAAAATCGATCTTTTTTTCCTTGGCAAATGAGACAAGTTTTTCTATCTCATCGATTTCGATGGAAATATTTTGGACTTTCTTTTCCAACGCACATCCTGCATTTCCCGGGGCTACATATACCTTTAACACCTTTTTTGATGAGGCAAGTTTCCACACCATTGCATGTGCTCTACCACCTTTACCTACTACTAAAATCCGCATTCTCACGACTCCCTGAAAACTTTTTTGACAAACGGCGAAAGCATTGCCGAAAGAAGTGCTGAATAGTTGAGATGAAAGGCTACCCTGTCGCCCACCTTCAATCCGCTCTCTTTGGCATCAAGAATAAGATGATCGCTGCTACCCCCTAGAATATCCACCTCTATTTGCGGTGTGAGTCCGTCGATATCCACATCTTCCCGTCCTAATCCCAAAATGGCACGGGGGATGATGCCTCTGTCTTCAAATTTTGGACTCTCGCCAAAAGCGTTTAGTGCCACCTCTCCGTTGGGAAGTGATGGTTTTTTTTTGTACTCGATCACCTCTGCTACAAGTTTGAAGGCATCTTGGTAGAGTCCTTCAATAGGCTTTCGATAGAGGGTTTCCACCCCGAGGAAAATCGCTTCTCCCAATCGTATATTGTTGATCCTGCCGATTGCACTATGCTTTTCCAACCAGATAAAATTGGCGGAATTTCCCCCGGAAACCATAGGAAGTGCAATACCAAACTTTTTCTCCAGCGTCTCAACCAGCAAAGAGAAGTGATTCATCTTCTCCTGGGTCGGTTTCACACCGCCAAAACAGGCGAAGTTGGCACCCAATCCTTCCAGCACAACTCCCTTGAGACGTAACACTTCCTCGATGATATCATCCAAATCTTCCGGAAGGATCCCCTCCCTCCTGTCTCCCATTTCGACCATCAGAACAATTTTATGGAGTTTGCCGGCTTTTAAAGCCTCTTTGGAAAGGGCTCTAATAACGGATATTTCGGTATTAAAACTGATATCTGCATATTTAACGACTCTTTTGACGTCCGATATAAAAGGGCTCCTTATCAAAACGTAGGTTGCTGCGATACCGGCTTTTCGCATTCTGATGATATCTTCGATACGTGAATCCCCCAGCATCGTGATACCGGCACGATTCAGTGTATTGGCGATATGCGGCTCTCCCATATCGACTTTTGTGATACCCATTACTTCAATCCCGTATTTGCCCCACATATGGCGCAACGCTTTGGCATTGTGCTCTATTTTGGGAAGATCAATCTCCAGACAGGGTGTTTTCATGAAGAAACCTTCTCTTTTAGCAGCGGAAAATGTTGTAAAATCGCTTCTACCACTTTATCGGGTCCCACTTTGAGCACATCCGTGGCTGGCTTTTGATATGTTGCTTCATAGGCGGCGATAGTCTCTTTAAGCATTTGATCATCCATCTTTTCATGGTTGATCGTTATGGCCAATACCGGAGAGCAGGTAAAGCGTTCATTGAGTTCAATGGCGTACTCCAGAGAAGGCATCGAAAAATCCGGAAAATCTCCCATCACTTCTCTTGTCGGCGCATGCTGCAGGATCACACCGCTTACCTGTGAACCTCTGGAAATGGCACAAGAACTCAAATAGGCCGGATGCGTCAAAGCACCCTGTCCTTCGACAATAAAGATGTCGGGATGCTCATGCTCCCATGCTTTCAAGATTTCACCCTCGATCACACCGGCGGCAAAATGTCCGGCAATCGCATCCATAGGGGCACCGTATTTCGCCCCTTGCATCAATCCTGTTTGTCCTGTAGAGATCATCACTGCTTTGAGTCCGGCTTCATTAAGCGCTTGTGTCAGCACGGTGGCAGTCGTTCTCTTCCCAATAGCCCCATCCGTGCCGAGTACGGCGATTCTCGGTGCTTTGACCTTCAAAATATCACCGCTAAAGACCCTTTTGAGATTTTTATCTGCAAATTTTCTGACATCCGTGACCTTGATACCATACTGTTTTGCTTTTTGCATAAACGCTTCATTGTCCGTCAAAAAAGTATGCAGACCACTGACGATGTCCATTCCCTTTTGCATCGCTTTTTCCATCAG
>JALSTF010000162.1 GCA_026983895.1 Sulfurovum sp. | reverse complement strand
AGTCTATGAAACGATCGCTATGGCAAGAAATCTTCTGGGTGACAGCGTGCATTTGAGACTGCATACCCATGAAACAGCAGGTGTGTCGGTCGCTTCCTATCTTGCAGCACTGGAGGCGGGCGCGAACGGTATAGATATGGCGGCAAGCCCTGTGAGCGGGGGTACCTCGCAGCCGGATATCCTTACAATGCTTCATGCGACCAAAGGAACGAACTATAACCTTGGAGACCTTAAACTTGACAAGGTCCTCAAATATGAAGAAAGACTCAAAGAATGTCTTGCCGAGTATATGATACCGCCTGAAGCAACACAGGTGTCTCCGCTTATTCCATTCTCACCGATGCCTGGCGGTGCATTGACAGCCAATACGCAGATGATGAGAGATTCCGGTGACCTTGACAAATTCGATGAAGTGATCGCTGCCATGAAAGAAGTGGTGGAAAAAGGCGGTTACGGAACATCTGTAACACCGGTAAGCCAATTTTACTGGCAACAGGCGTATGCGAATGTAATGTTCGGACCATGGAAGCAGATCGCACCGGGATACGGACGTATGGTCCTGGGCTATTTTGGCAAGACACCGGTTGAAGCCGATAAAGATATCATTGAGTTGGCAGCACAGAAACTCAAACTCGATCCTACGACGGAAAATCCTCTTGATATTGCTGACAGAGATGAAACAAAGTCGATAGCGCACTGGAAAAAAGTGCTTGAGGAGGAAGGTCTCGAAGCAACAGACGAGAATATCTTCATTGCGGGTGCATGTGACCAGAAGGGTATTGCGTTCCTGAAAGGCGAAGGGCCTCTCATGGTAAGAAAAGGTAAACAAAAAGATTGTGGAGAAGAAAATATGGCAGGAAATTATACAGTAGTGGTAGACGGAAAGAAATACAGTGTTCAAGTTGCAGAAGGTGATGCAGATATCCAGATCTCTGAATCAGCGCCTGCAGCAGCACCGGCAGCAGCACCGGCAGCACCAAGTGGTACAGGGGCTGTAGAAATACTCTCCCAAACGCCTGGTAACGTATGGAAGATACTTAAAAATCCTGGAGACGCGGTTGCAGAAGGTGATGTGATCATGATCCTTGAAGCAATGAAAATGGAGATCGATATCGCCGCGCCTCAGGCAGGCAAGATCGTTTCTATCAATGTCAATGTAAACGATGCAGTCGCAGACGGACAACTTTTGGCAACAATGGAGTAGTGATGAAACTCAAACACTTTTTACTTTCAGTCCTTTTTGCATTTGCCTTTTCGACAAATGTTTCTTATGCAGGCGAACATGAAGGGGCAACTCCTATCAAGATGACACAGGAACAGCTGAAGGCTGAAGAAGCGGCAACCTATCATCCCAAAAGTGTGACAGAGCTTATCGTAAGCTTTTTTCATACGACGGGACTCGATGCTATTATTAACCCGAAAGAAGGGGTGAAGAACGGCCAGGGTGTAGAGATGTCCACATTTGCGCAAAGCTGGGGACGCGTGATCATGTTCATCATCGTATTTATTCTCTTTTACCTTGCTATTGCAAAAGGCTTCGAGCCGCTTTTGCTTCTGCCTATTGCTTTCGGCGGGCTTCTGGCCAATATTCCCATAGCCAATATGACCGGGCCTGACGGGATGCTAGGGATCATTTACAATATGGGTATCCATAATGAATTTTTCCCGCTATTGATCTTTATGGGTGTAGGTGCGATGACGGATTTCGGTCCGCTTCTTGCCAATCCCAAGACAGCACTGCTTGGCGGTGCGGCACAGTTCGGTATTTTTGGCTCACTGGTAGGTGCGGCAGCACTTTCTCAATATACCGGTATGGTAGACTTTACGTTGAAACAATGTTCAGCGATCAGTATCATCGGCGGTGCCGATGGCCCGACATCGATCTTCATCGCTTCTGCACTTGCGCCTGAGATGCTTGGTGCTATCGCGGTCGCTGCCTATTCCTATATGGCGTTGGTACCGGTCATCCAGCCTCCGATAATGAAAGCCCTGACTTCGGAAGATGAACGTAAGATCGTTATGAAAACAACAAGAAAGGTCAACAAACTGGAAAAGCTTGTTTTTCCGCTTGTAGTCATTATGATGATCGCGCTGATCCTGCCTGATGCAGCTCCGCTGATGGGTGCCTTTGCTTTCGGTAACTTTGCCAAAGAGTCCGGTGTGGTCGACAGACTTTCCAATGAGATGCAAAATTCGCTGATCAATGTGGTGACTATCTTTCTCGGTTTCGGTGTCGGTATGACACTGCAGGCAGACAAGTTTCTCGTTGCAGAAACTTTGGGGATCATGGTGATCGGTCTTCTTGCATTTGCTGCCGGTACGGCGGCAGGTGTATTGATGGCCAAGGCAATGAACAGGTTCTCGGATGAGCCCATCAATCCTCTGATTGGCTCTGCAGGAGTTTCCGCTGTACCTATGGCAGCACGTGTTTCCAGCAAGGTTGGGTCGGAAGCGAAACCGGGTAATATTCTTCTCATGCATGCCATGGGACCGAATGTTGCCGGAGTGATCGGTTCAGCGGTCGCAGCAGGGGTATTGCTGTCCATTTTCAAATAAGCAGCTGACAATATGGGCCTTTGTGAAGAAGGCCCTGTTGGCAGTTTCAGATAAAAACTTCTTTTTTCGAAGTTTTTATTTGAGACATGCAGTGGATTTTATCCATTCTGCCTTATAAACTATTATAAAAGAGGATACTATGAGTACCAGAACGCCCAACGGACTTGACCAGCTCGGATTGAAGAATATCGGAGAGGTGTATTACAACCTGAGCTATGACGAGTTGCAAGCGCATGAGATCAATTACGGAGAATGTAAGATCTCCACATCAGGTACCGCCATGTGCGATACGGGGATATTTACCGGAAGAAGCCCCAAAGACAAATACTTTGTCGACCAGGAGCCTTCGAACAAGCACATTGCCTGGGGTGATGTGAACAAGCCTATCAAAAAAGAGATCTATGAAGAACTTCTGGATATCACGCTTGAGCAGCTCTCAGGAAAAAATATCTATATCACAGATGTCTATACCGGTGCCAGTCTTGAGAGCAGACGCTCTATCCGGTTTATCACTGAGGTAGCATGGCAGGCGCACTTTGTCAAAAATATGTTCATTCGTCCTACAGAAGAGGAACTCGAGACATTTGAGCCTGATTTTACTGTCTATAATGCCTGTAAAGCAGTGGATGAAAAGTACAAAGAACACGGTTTGCACTCCGATGTATTCGTAGTATTCAATATTGAAGACAATATTTCCATTATCGGCGGTACCTGGTACGGCGGTGAGATGAAAAAAGGTATTTTCTCCATGATGAACTACTGGCTGCCGCTTGAGGGCAAGCTCTCCATGCACTGTTCCGCCAATGTAGGAAAAGAGGGGGATGTCTGTCTTTTCTTTGGACTTTCAGGAACAGGGAAAACCACACTCTCTACAGATCCGAACAGAGCACTGATCGGAGATGACGAGCACGGATGGGACGACAATGGTGTCTTTAACTTTGAAGGCGGATGTTATGCCAAAGTGATCAACCTTGATCCCAAAAGCGAGCCGGAGATCCATGGTGCGATCATCAAAGATGCACTGCTTGAAAATGTGGTCGCTGATGAGACAGGGAATGTCGATTATTCAGACGGTTCCAAGACAGAGAACACCAGGGTCTCCTATCCGATCGAACATATTGCGAACCATAAAGACGGACTACAGGCTGGACATCCGAGCAATATCATCTTCCTGACGGCAGATGCTTTCGGTGTACTGCCCCCTGTAAGCAAACTCAGCAAAGAACAGGCCATGTACTATTTTCTGAGCGGATATACGGCCAAAGTAGCAGGCACGGAGAGAGGTATCACTGAACCGGTAGCTACATTCTCTGCCTGTTTCGGTGAAGCATTCCTTCCTCTGCATCCGACAGAATATGCCAAACTTCTCGGAAAGAAGATCGACGAGCACCATGTCAATGTCTATCTGGTCAATACCGGATGGACAGGCGGTCCGTACGGAGTAGGCAAGCGTATGAGCATCAAAGATACGCGTGCATGCATCGATGGTATCCTTAACGGTTCCATCAACAGTGCAGAATTCGATACCCTGGATATATTCAACCTTCAAATCCCCAAAGCGCTCGAGGGTGTCAAAGACAACAAGGTGCTCAACCCGAGAGAAACATGGGAAGACAAGGCAGAGTATGACGAGATGCTTAAAAAGCTTGCAGGTATGTTTCAGAAGAACTTTCACCGTTATGACGACAACGGCGGTGAATTTGATTATGCCTCTGCGGGGCCTCAACTTTAATGTTGCGGCAGGGGTGTTTCTCCGCCCGCCTTCTTTTTAAATCAGATAAATTTACTCTTATATAATTTTAAGTTATTTTGTCTATAATATGCAAAAAGAATAAAGGATGCCAGTATGGATGTCAATAAAATAAGAAAAGTATGCAGACCGATCAGGATCGTGCTTGGTCTTGCGCTTATTGGTGCAGGTGTATATACAGGAATCAAATGGTTCTACCTGGGAGTCATCCCCCTGATCGCAGGGTTGGCGAATTTCTGTCCGCTCTGTATCATCACTAAAAAGTGTGATATCGAAGCCTGACACCTTTATGGAAGGTCGATCCCTTCCTCCTTTCCCTGAGTATTCAACTATTTCATTTCTAAATCAAGTATAATTCCACTTATTTATCATAAAGGGGTTCCGCATGGATAAACTGACACAGTATTTAAATACCCATCCGATAGATGAACTGCACCCCTCGGAGATCGCTTCGCTTCTCAAAGATATGAATGAGAAGCATTTCGACCATGCGATCCAGACGATCCCCAAGGATCTCATTGCCGATGTGGCATTGGAGCTTCCCGACCGTTATTTTGGTGATGTGGTCGAGAATTTTACACCTGAAGAGATCGCCGAATCCCTTTCCGAGATGGAATCGGATGACCAGACAGACTTTATTCAGGAGCTTGAGGAGCATGATGACTCCAAAGCAAAAGAGGTCTTTGACCAGCTGGATAAAGAGGATCAGGAAGATATCCTCCAGCTCAAGCAGTATGAAGAAGATGAGGCCGGCGCCTATATGCAGGTGGAAGTCTATGCTGCCAAGCTTGACCAGAAAGTGGAAGATGTCATCAAAGAGTTCGCCGAGCTGAAGCGCAAGGGAGCATTGGAAAGTGTCAATTATCTTTTTGTCACCGATGAAGACAATCATTTGCGTTACGGTGTAGGACTCGATGAACTGCTTGTCTTTGATTTCAAAAAGACACTCAGAGAGAATATCAGTGAAAATCCTGAAAAATACAAGCCGATCATCGGGCATGACCATGATGATATACGGGATATCGTCAAGAAGTTCCAGGAATACGACCTCAACTCCATGCCGATAGTGGATGAGTATGGATACCTTCTGGGGCGTATCACATCTGATGATATCTATGATGTTATCAGTGAACATGCAACCGATCAAATGTATAATCTGGCGGGTGTCAACGATGATGCAGAAGAGGATGATGACCTTCTCAAAGCGGGAAAAGCAAGAGCCATATGGCTGGGTATCAACCTTTTCACCGCTGTAGCGGCTTCTCTGGTCATCGGGCTTTTTGAAAGTACGCTTCAAAGTTATGTGGCACTGGCGGTCCTGATGCCTATTGTCGCTTCTATGGGCGGCAACGCGGGTACGCAGAGCCTGACTGTCGTTGTACGTCAGCTGGCACTGGGCGACATTGCCAAACACGATGCTTTCAGGACCATAAAGAAAGAAGTGATACTCTCTCTTGCAAATGGACTTCTTTTCGCTATAATCATAGGTATCATTGCGGCCATATGGTTCGACAAAGGTATGCTGGGTGTGGTGATCGCACTTTCCATGGTCATCAACCTGCTGAGTGCAGGTTTTTTTGGATCAATGATTCCGCTGCTTCTCAAAAAGATGGATATTGATCCGGCTATCGGCAGTACAGTGATCCTTACGACCATCACAGATATTGTAGGGTTTTTCAGTTTTCTTGGGCTTGCGACCCTTATTTTACTATAGTATAAAGGATAATTAACCATAAATGGACTTACTTGTTTTATATTTTTTAGCAGCTGTCATCGTTTCTTTTGTCTGTTCTGTTCTTGAATCGGTATTGCTTTCGGTGAATATGCCGTATGTCTCTGTCCTGGAGAAGGAACGTCCTTCCGCGGGGAAACTGCTTCGTTCCCATAAAGAAAATATCAATAAGTCGATCGCATCGATTCTTATTTTGAATACGGTTGCCAATACGGTCGGTGCGGCGGCAGTCGGTGCGCAGGCAGAACGCGTGTTCGGCTCAGGTGCACTCTTCTGGGTCTCTGCGGTCCTGACATTCGCCATCCTTTTTGCAGGTGAGATCATCCCCAAAACGATCGGGGCGACCTACTGGAAACAGATCGCTCCTATGGCAGGATATATTATTCGTTTCTTTATCTGGTTTACCTATCCGATCATTCTCTTGACCCTCTTTGTGACCAATCGCATCAAAAAAGGCGATGAAGGTATGAGTCTGACAAAAGAAGAGCTGCTGGAGAGTGCTCTTTTAAGTGAAGATGAAGGTGTTCTCGATGAACAGGAATCTGATATTATCGAGAATATACTGAAACTCGATGATATCAAAGTACAGGATATCCTGACACCACGCAGTGTTGTTTTTGCCCTGGAAGGGAACAGAACGATAGATGATATCGTTAAAAACGAACCTGACATTTTCAAATACTCACGTATTCCGGTGTATGAAGAGACCATTGAGAATGTTACCGGAATGATCATGACCAAACAGCTTTTTGCACAGGCACTTAAAGACAACGGTGTCATGCTTAAAAAGATACAGAAAGACATTTACCGTATCAACGAACAGGTTCCGGTCTCCTGGGCACTGGACCTTTTCATAGAGAAGAAAGAGCATATGTTCCTTGTATTGGACAAATATGACCAGGTAGAAGGGATCGTAACGCTGGAGGATTGTGTCGAGACCATTCTCGGTGTCGAGATCGTCGATGAAAGCGATGCCCATGTCGATATGCGTGAACTGGCCAAACTGAAAATGAGGCTTCAGCGCAGACGCCAGAACAAAGACTTGAATTTAGACTGATGCATTTCTCCTCATTGAAACTTTCATCTGCTGTTACTGCCTTGCTGGATGAACAGGGTTTCAAGGTACCCACCCCTATACAGCAGAAGCTTATTCCTGTGCTGCTGCGGGGAGAAAACGTGGTCGCTTCTGCGCAGACAGGGAGCGGGAAGACACTGGCTTATCTGTTGCCGATACTCGAAAAGATCGTACCGGCAGAACCTTTGGCCCACCATTATCCCAAAGCATTTATCCTTTCCCCTACCAAAGAGCTTGCTCAGCAGATCTATGGAGTGACCAAATCCTTCGCCCCTGCACTTGGACTCAGAAGTGTTCTGATACAGGGAGGCGGAAAGCGGGGAGAAGAACGTTCAAAACTTGAACGCGGCGTAGATATCATTGTGGCTACACCGCAAAGGGCTTTGGAGTATATGGAGGCGAAGAATATAGATATCAAGGGAATACGCCATCTGGTGATCGATGAAGCTGATATGATGTTCGATATGGGATTTGTAGGATATGTAGAGAAAGTCTTTACCGCCATGACACCAAAATCCCAGAAGGTTATTGTCTCGGCAACGATCACACCGCGTGTGGTAAAACTTGCCAAAGCCTATGTCAAACCGCTGCATCGTATAGAACTTGATCCTCCCGGAAAGATAGCCGATACGATCACGCAGATGCTTTACCCTGTACTTAAAAGCAAAAAGGATACTTTGCTGGCATGGCTGATCTCCTCCAATCATTTGGAGCGTGTACTTGTGTTCGTACGCAAGAAAGAGTTGGCTGACGGAGTAGCCCAAAGCCTGAAAGAGTGGGGCTATAAAGTCGGCATTCTTCATGGTGAGCGCAGCCATCAGGAGAGGAAAAGATCCCTGCATGCATTCAGAGAAGGGCGTTACCAGATACTTGTGGCAACCGATATTGCGGCCAGAGGCTTGGATATCTCCGATCTTGATGTGGTGATAAACTATGACATCCCCCATGTCAAGCATGACTTCATTCATAGGGTCGGCCGGATAGGAAGAGCGGGAAGGGAAGGGGTTGCCATGACACTGGTGAGCCCTGATGAGATCGAACAGCTGCATGATCTTCAGAAGGTACTCGGCGGGAAGATCAAAGAGGTGATCCTTCCGGAATACGCACCCAAAGAAGTGAAGGCACGAGGTTATCTTTTGCATCCTCCGCAGCGAAAGAGGCAGAAATCTTCTGTGAAGAGATCTGCAACTGTTCCAGGTGCAAAACAGGGAAAAAAAAGAAAAACGACCAAACGTGACGGCTGGAAGACATTTGACAGCAGCAACGCAAAAAAGAAGGGGAAGGGTACGGAAAATAAACGGGGAAGAAAACGAAAATAATACTTAGACCTCTATCCTGAACCTTGCAAACAGCGGATGATGATCGGAAATATCATGATCGTGCAGGACCGCTTTTCCCAGACAGTGCATACCCCTGTAAAGAATGAAGTCAAGCGGATATCCCATAAAAGATTTTATCTTGTCTTTTTTTTCAAAGGTGACCATTTCGAGAGAGAGGCTTGTTCTCAGTTGATGAAGTATCTTTGTACGCGTTTGATTCCATGCATTGAAATCCCCGGCAATGATCATCGGCCCTTCGTGTAATTCTACTTTTTGCCGCAGTACCTCAAGCTCCTTTTCGTATATTCTGTTCTCCCTAAAATTGATAGCGTGGATATTCAGTACCAAAAGTTTTCTTCCAGAAGAGAGAAGATAGGTGGTCAAAAGAAGGCTTTTGCGCGGTCCTATAAGACTTTCTTTGTTTTGGGAAAGGTGGGCCTGTGCCTCAGCTGATGGCGTCTTGCAGGCGGTAAGGACCCCGTAGAAGGTATCATTGAGTTCCATATTTGCGGCTGCATCGTAAGCATAGTCTGACAGGATGAACGCTTCTCCTTCAAAGTGTGCTTCCTGGAAAAGACAGAGATGAAGGTCGGCTTCTTTCATCAGCTTCTTCAGAAAAGGCCTGAATTTTCTGTCTGTGCGGTTTTTCTTGTGAACATTCCAGCAAAGCATACTGAAAGTTTCGGGGAAAGGAGACAGCAGGGCAGTGCCGTGTGAGCAGTGGTGCAGGGTGGAAGGCGTAAATATCATAACAGCGGTGCAAAGACTTTCATGACATTCTCAAGCGCTTCCCTTGGTTTGGAAGGTGCTTTCAGCTGGGAACTTGCATGCTCCATGAGTTCAAGCATCCATGACTCTATCTGTTTTATGAGTGTTTCGGAGTAGGCGAAGGTGACGATCTCATAGTTAAGGAAAAGGCTGCGGTTATCAAGATTGACAGAGCCTATCATACCACCGGTTCTGTCGATAAGTATGGCTTTGGCATGCAGCATACGGCCTTCGTAAAGCTTCAGGTCGACGCCCGCTTCTTTAAGCTCCCGCATGTAGGGACTGCGTCCGAGATCGGCTATCAGATGGTCAGATTCTTTTGGTGTGATGAGTTTGACATCGATACCGCGGTGCAATGCAATAACAAGTGCCTGCATGATATTGTCATCGGGAACAAAGTAGGGTGTGACGATCCAGATACGTTCTTTGGCATCATAAATAGTACTCAAAAGGGCTTCATAAAGTGCATCACGGGGAATATCGGGACCGGAGGGAACGATCTGAACGATATTTTCTCCTTCATGCTTGACCATAGACTGTTTCTCTATGATCTCATGTTTTTCTGTGGCATAGTTCCAGTCATTCATAAAGACAGTATAGAAGTCATAGACAGCCGGTCCTTCAAGCCTGTATAAAATATCTTTCCAGCGTTTGCTGCCATCTTTTTTGCCCATGTACTCATTGCTCAGATTCATACCGCCGCTGAGTACCCTGGCCTGGTCAAACAGATAGATCTTTCTATGATTCCTCAGGTTGATATATCCCTGGAACGGTTTTTTGAAGAGCGGGAGAAAAAAAGCCACTTCGCCGCCGGCATTGCGGAGTTTTTTAAAGCAGTCCTGTCTGAAATAGGCACCCATTGAGCCGGCAAGGTCCAGCAGTATGCGTACTCTGACACCTTCTTTCGCTTTTTTGCTCAAAGCATCGAGGAGCGTTCTGCTCATCTCGTCGCAGGCAAAGACATAGGTACAGATATCGATAGAGCTTTGGCTCTGTTCTATCTCTTTTTGCATGCTTTCAAAGGCTTCTACATCCGAAGTGATGAGTTCATAACGGTTTCCGCTTGTCGCCGGAGGTATGCCGTTTTTTTTCAGGACTTCGAGAAGGGTATGCTGTGAACTTTCAACCGTGTTGGGATGTTTCTCTGCAGAAAAAGTCACAAAGGATTTCGCTTTTTTGTCATGACGCTTGCGAATACCTATGAGAAAGTAAAGGGGCACCGTGATATAAGGGAGAAAAAAAACAGCCAAGAGCCATGAGATCATACTGGTCGGAGAACGTTTCTGGTAGAGAATATGGCTGATGGCGGAAAAGACGAGTATACCCGTCAGTATAACAACGGTATAGGTTAGAAGAATCTGAGCAACAGAATAGAGTTCCAAACCATACCTTTTTTAGTGTATTTTAGAGATTATTTGCGTTTTGCATATCCATCCGCGATGAATTCGAATTCATATTTATGGTCCGGATAGGCACGGAGCCCCTCTGCTACGAACTGCTGTTTTGTCAGCTGTCCGTCCCAAAGCTGATACATGAGATTTCTGAACCATGCTTTTTTCTGCGGTGTATCAAGTGCCATTCTGTGGTAGTTTGGATCATCTTTCGTACTCGTTGCCACAGCGATCATATCTTTCTGGAAACGTTCCTGCTTTTCCACAGAAGCCTGATCATATGTTGTTCGCTTTACTACAGGAGCGGGAGCCGGAGCAGGTGTCGGTGATATTACCGAAT
>JALSTF010000161.1 GCA_026983895.1 Sulfurovum sp. | reverse complement strand
CATTCACTGTCACCGCTGGCATTACTGTCATAACACTCAAGATACTTTTGGGCACTGCTGTTGTCATCCTGAGCCTTGTGGGCTTCGACGACAAGATTCACCCCTTTGATCTGATTGTTCAGCAGTTCTGAGGTGTAGTACTCAAAACCCTGATATGCTTTTTGTAAATTACTGTTATCGTTGTAGCCAAGCTGCAGCATCACTTGATCGACATAATTGCTCAGCAGGGGAGTAGGATTGCCTTCGATCGCCGTATAGATCGACATGACCTGGTTGGGTATGTCATACTGCGCCCCGAGTATATCGGAAGCGAGATTCTTTATCTTGGTACGGTTGCCCTCGCCCGGCTTGGTGTCTGATCCCAGAAGCTGCATACTTTGTGTGGCCGTATGAATAGCGGTTACGGCATCTCTTGGCCAGTCCACATCGTTTTTAATGGAGTCTTCACTAACCTTGATATCTGTCAGAACTGCCTGGAGCTCTCCCTCTATCTCGGTGAGTTCATTGCCGATCTGTGTGAGTTTGCCGTCTATATCCTTGAGCGTTTGCTCCTCTGCATTGTTGCCCGAGTCTCCCCAGCCCAGAAGGGAAAGGAAGTTGCCCATAATATCCTCTCCTGTTGCACTGAGCATACCATCTGCAAGTCCTTCCAGTATGAAACTGAAAGTAGAGCCTGTAAAACCTTCGCTCCCAAGCGGTTCCTCTGTGGTGTTGCCTTCATTCTCAAAAAAACACTTCACATTGTTCGTCGCGGCAAACGCATCATCGGATGCCACGATATACTGATATTGATCACAAAGATCCGGGGTTTTCCCCTCAAGTGTAAAACTCACCCTTAACTCATTCTCTTCCAAAGTATAGAAGATCGCAATATTGGCTATGGGTTTTTCACCTGCTATCTTTTTGACGGCACTGTACGCTTTTTCAAAATCGATATCGGGAAGAGCGGCAGGACGGTACAGCCTTGTCTCCCCCCACACATCATTCACAACATTGTCACTGAGCACATTCACGTTTTTATCTGTCTCGTACACATGTGTCTGCGTCGTTCCCACGGCACTTAGCAGATACAGCGTATCGAGCGCCTCCACATCGTTCATCATTGTTTTGCCGTCTCTCGACTGTACAAATGTGATGTAAAGCCCCTCTTCTCCGGCCAATTCATCGGTCTTGGGGTTTTTCAAAGCCTCCATCAGTGCAGGGGAAACCTCAGATGACTTATGGCTTCCGCATCCTGTCATATACAGAAATCCCGATGCCAGGATTCCTGCTGCAAGCAATTTTTTCATTTTTTCCTCCTTTGAATAACCACTACTTTTATAGAATAGCACGTTGTCCTTGAATGCAATGTTAAAGACATCTTCCGGGATAAACTTAGACAAATTTCACAAAAAGAAAAAAAGAACCACCCCTATCACCCCAAGCAGCAGCATCCCCCTGCTCATCGTTTTGAACTCTCCGTTCACTATCTTGGCTGCCGCATAGACCATGGCACCGAGCATCAGGCCATCGGTGATCGAATAGGTCAGGGGCATGCCCATCACAGTGAAAAATGTGGCATAGGCGATGGCGGGGTCGCTGTAGTCTATGCTGCGCAGTTCGTTGAACATCATTGCCCCTACCAGGATGAGTACCGGATAGATGGCAAAAGAGGGAATAGCCTTGAAAAACGGCAGCATAAAAAGCGGGAAGAGGAAGAGTATTGCAGTGACAAATGCTGTCAGTCCTGTTCTTCCTCCCGCTTCGACCCCGGCGGCACTTTCGATGAAAGGGGTCGTACTGGTCACACCTGCAAATCCGCTGAGAAATGTGCCGGCGGCATCGGCTTCGATACTTTTTTCGAGTGCAACGGAGCGATTGCCTTCAAAAAGCCCTGCCCGCAGTCCCAGCCCTGTCAGGGTACCCAGCGTATCAAAAATATCGGTGATAAGGAAAGTCAGAAGCACAGGAACCATGGACCATTTGAGCACTTCTGCAATGTCCATTTTAAACAACAGCGGTGCCATCGATGCAGGCGCAGAAAAGAAGCTGTCGGGAAGTACGGAGATACCCAAAATCCAGGCAAGTACCGTCGTCACAGTAATGGAAAGGATGAACGCTCCCCGTACTTTTTTCAACAGCAGTCCCAGTGCGATCAAAAAGGAAAAGATCCCCATCAGTGCCGGAAGCTGCGTCAGATCTCCCAGTTTGACCAGTGTCGCGTCGCTTTTCACGATGATATGCAGCTGTTCCAATCCGATGAAAGCGATGAACGCACCGATACCTGCACTGACCGCCCGCTTGAAATCCAAAGGCATCGTCTCGATGAGCCAGCGCCGCAGCGGTGTCAGTGTCACCAGCACA
>JALSTF010000160.1 GCA_026983895.1 Sulfurovum sp. | reverse complement strand
GCATACCGATAAAGGCTTCGATATGCGCGACACGGTATGTCGCCACAGAGATAAGGGATGCCCCTATCAGCGCAAAGACCAGGGTGAGAAGAAACGCATCGTTCCCATCGAAAAAGAGCAGGCTGACGGCAACACCGATGGCGGCGAACTGTCCGATGGCCAGATCGGTAAAAATGACCCCGCGTTTGATGATCTCCAGCCCGAAAATAGCATGGATAAAGACGAGCATCATGGCCAGCGCGAAGGCAGGCCACAACAGAGAGATCATTGACATAGTCGTGCCGCTATGGTCTTATAGAATTTTTCCAGCGTATCCGTACCGCGAACAGCGCCGACATCATGCGGCAGGACGATCACTTTCGCACCGGTTTTGGACGCAATGAATTTTGCAGTGTGCTTTTCATGGTAAGGGTCTTCAATGATCGTACGGATGTGTTCTTTTTTCATCTGATTGATCAAAGCAAGGGTATGTTTGGAAGTGGGAGCGATCCCCGGAAGCGGTTCGACAGTTGCAGCAGACTCGATACCATAGCGTCTGAGCAGATAGTTGAAAAGTTCATGATACTGCACGACTTTTTTGATTTTACAGCTGTGCATACGTGCATTGAAAGTGCGTAGAAACGTTTTCCACTTTGCTGTAAATCGTGCCAGATTGTGTTGGTACACCTGTGCATGTGCACTGTCAAGTCTTACAAGCTTCTTGGTGATCAGTCTGGCAATAGGCAGGACATTGTTCGGGTCACAATTGAAATGGGGATTGCCTTCGGGATGCACATCGCCATAGGCACGGGAGACGGACTTTGGTATATCTATGAGATGCACTGCACGGCTGACATCGACAAAGCCTTTTGTTCCTATGCGTACTTTGGGATTATTGGCATTTTTAAGCAGCGGCGGAAGCCAGCCTATCTCCAGGCCTGCACCGTTGGCCACAAGCATATCGGCGCGCGAAATAGCAGGGATGAGAGATGGTTTGGGTATGACGAAATGCGGATCGAATTTGGCTGATGCCAGTACTTTTACTTTTACATTGTCTCCGCCGACGGCTTGAACGATCTTACCAAGATACGGATAGCTGGCGACAACATTGAATCGTGCGAATGCTATGGCCGAAAACATCGTGAATAAAAAAATGATTTTTCTCAAAGGGATCTTTTGCATAGTGTACTCCTAAAATGCATGTGCGCCGTGTGCACCGGCTTCTATAGTAAAGTCCAACATAATTGTTGAAACATTTTTGCGCTGATTGTCAAAGCCAAAAGTTTTGGACTTGTCGTAGGTATACTGAAGTCTGAATTTTGTGAATTCAAACGGTTTATACTCCAGCAGAGCGGAATATCCGTCAAGGTCGTCAGGCTGATCGTCCAGGTTCTTGAACAGACTGTCATAGCGTATACCCGCAGTCCAATTCTGGTTGTACTGATAGACCAATTGTGTATAGTATCCTGCCTGTTTGGCATCGTCTGCCGTTCCCCGGTAATGCCGATAGTCCCTGTAAAGCATTTCTGATTGCCACATCAGGCTGCTGTAGCTGCTCAATGCCGATTTTACAGTCAGGTCTGCTCCATAGATATCGGTATATTTATTTTCTGTATTTTTCCCGTGCAGTATGGAAGCTCCAGCCAAAAGTGTGGTGGCGTCAGTGAGGTCAATACTGCTTTTGAGGTATCCGATGTAGAGATTGTTCTTTTCCGTATCTCCAAAACTGACATCGTTGTCTCCCTGCAAGGCTTCTGCACCAGCCATGATATAAGTGTCGGTCGGAAGTACCCACTGAATCTGTAGGCCTGCATCGTTGATCCCTTCACTGCCGAACAGTGCATTAAAAACAAGAGGCTGTGATGTAAATGTCCAGGCATGCTGATGCATGGCATTGATCCGTCCGAATTCACTTCTGAACTTTCCTGCTTTTGCACGAAGACCATAGGGCATGGAACGTGAAGTAATATACGCCTCCTCAATCTCGAATGAATCTGATTTTAAATGAAAAATAGCATCGGCATCAAAGTAGGGTCCAACAGTCGAATGCAGGGCAAGTTCAGCATAATTGAAGTTGAAGCCGCGGTTTTTATTGAAAGGGATTTCAGTCTCTTTGCTGGCATCATAGGTACTGAACCCCGGAATATAGAAGCTTTCATACGTGCTGTTATCCATATTCCTTCCGACTGCGGAGCCGTCAAGTATTAAAGCAATATCGGGCAAAAAGGACTTTTGGTCAAAGGTAACGGCAGGAGCTTCTGTTTCTTGACTCTCCTGTGCCACAGCAAGTGCCTGGCTTTCTTCTTCTTTCTTTTCGGCCGCTTGGTCCTTTTGTGCTTTTGCCGCTTTTTTTCTCGCTCTTTCTTTCTTTTCAAGTTCTGCCACACGTTTTTGCAATGCCTGTGTGGTACGCATTTGCTGTGTCAACTGTGCCTGCAGTGCTTCCAGTTCGCTTTGTGCGAACAGAGAAACAGAGGTAGCCAGTGACAACAAGATGATCTTTTTTGTCATGTTCTTTCCTAAATGATTTCATGTGTTTGATCATTTACTTTTCAGGCCATTCTGTGCCTTGGTAAATCGAAACAGTGAAGTGGGTTGATGGGTAGTTTAGAAAAGAGACGGGGGTGCCTGTGCATCAAAACCTTTTTCGATCTGAAAGACAGGCATATTTTGCCTGAGTAAGACATATTCAAAAAAGGTTTGGTGACAGAGAGGAAGATGGACGGCAGATGGAATATCGGCATTGTTGATATTTTTTACAACAAGGCAGATCTTGCAGTCATTGTGTGAGGCAAATACTTCTTTATGTATATGTGCTGCACCCAGATAGGAGGAGAAAAGATAGAAAAAAAGTATGACATGAACAATCTGATGCTTCACTCTTTTCATACACTTCCCTCGTATTATAGGAATGCAATTATGCCCAAATTTTTATTAGTAACAATAATAGAGGATTAGAAATGATAGTTGGCTATCATTCTGATCTGTTCGTAATCGGCCAGAGGATCGCCGTTTTCATCCGATCCTGCGTCAAATCGTACGGAAGCATAAGCCAGTGTCAGTGTGAATTTCTCATTCATGCTGTATTCAAGTACGGCATCTGTTTCGCTTGACGTATACAAAGCAGCCTCTTTTGCCTGAAAATGTCCGTAAGCCAGACCTGCGGTCAGCCCGTCAATGCCAATGGCTTCGAAATGGTATCCTGCACCGATCATCCATGCCTCTCCCGCACTGCCGATGACATCGAGTGTCTGATCTTCCATAGAGGTAAAGAGCGGCCCGCCGCCCAGACTCAAGCCGAAAGCCCCGGTATCTCCGCTGTCCCTGTTGTAAGCCGCGAGCAGGTGTATCCCGGCCTTTTCGTTCGCAAATTCGGTACTGATACCGAATGTTGTGGCATCCTGAACGCCCAGCAGAGCCGCTCCTGTCTGGCGGGAGGCGTCATACTGCAGGCCGAATGTGGCACGCCATGTGTCGGAGATCTTTGTTTCATATCCGGCTTCGGCATAGAGTACATCGGCGATATCGTCATAACGGTAATACCATACACTCAAAGAGAGGTCTTTGATACCTTCATAGGCTGCTGAGGCATAGAAGACCCCCTTGGTATTTTCAGGACTTTCCAGTGTTTTGGAGAGCTTGACGAATCGGGAAGCATCGACACCGTTTTCCCAGCCGGCCATTTGGGTCACCCAGCCTGCCGAAAGTGTCAGATCGGGAACATCAGAATTCGTTACGGTATAGGCGGTGAAATAGTTTGGCATCATTCTGATATCGTCACTGTCCGCATGCGGTGTATCGAGGATCTGTCTTCCGAGTTTTATCTCTGTGTCACCCCATTTCCCGTCCAGGTAGGCTTCGGAGAGGGTTATGAAACTGTGCCCTTCGCCATCAAAAAAATCTTGGTTGACATGCAAAGGGTTCTGGCGGATACCTGCATTCAGGACGGTATAGGCAGAGAGGCCTGCTTTGAGGCCTTTGTATCGTTTGCTGTCTATGTGATAGTGCCCGCCAAGCGCATAGGCACTGGTTTGGTCACTGCCGTTTTCTTTGAATGTTATATAGCCGGCACGTAATTGCCCTATTTGATGTTCTATAGGGTTGTTCTTCCCCAGGACACTTCTGACGGTTTTTACTTTTACCGGACTTCTGGTCGCATTGGTATCGGTGACCTGTCTTGACAGGGCAGCAGTATGCTCTTCAGCATAAATATTGATGCTCATTATCAAAAAAGTAATTGTATACAGGGCTCTTTTTTTCATTGTTCCTTCTCCTTTGTAGGTTTACAAACAGTGTTTTAGTTTGACGTTTTTTCCACTTCGATCTTTTCTGCTTCCTCTTTGCGTAAAGCAATGAGTGTTGTTCCTACCTCTATTTCCATGGTCTGCTTGGCAAGGGAACAGCCCTTGACGGTCAGTTCTTCTCCCCGCATGACCCCAAATGAGCTCAAGCGGTCTTTGAGCGGTTTGTCCGCATGGATCTTGATGATCTCGGCTTTGTCGCCTTTGGTCAGTTCAGTCAGTTTCATGTTTTTCCTCTATTGTTTATTGTATTTTGATCTATCCCACCCTACGCGGGGATACACGGTTGCTGCTTGTTATATCACGTGATCAGCAACGTCACCCGGTACGCGATAAAACTCAGTATCCAGGCACTGGCTGTGGTCATAAAAAAGAGATAGACCAGATATTTCCACCCACCAGCCTCTTTGGCAAAGACTGCGGAAGCGGCGAAGCAGGGCAGGTAGATCATCACAAAGACAATGAAGGCAATGGCGGCAGGCAAAGGGATCTGTGCTCTGATCTGCGCCATGAGCGAATTGCTCTGGGCATCTACCTGGTCTCCCAGAGAGTAAAGTACACCCAGTGTGGAAACGACGACTTCTTTGGCGGCCAGTCCTGCTTCAAGTGCCACTGACATTCTCCAGTCCAGTCCAAGCGGTGCAAAGAAAGGCTCACTCGCATGCCCGATCTTGCCCAGGTAGCTCTCTTCAAGCAGTTTGGCAGAAAGTGCGTTGGAGAGTTTTCTTTTTTCCTGTGTATTTTGTGCCTGTTCGATCTTTACCGCATACTGCTGTTGTAATGTGGGATCTTTGGGGTAGTTGCTGGCGAACCACACCAAAACAGCTGCACCGAGAATAAAGGTCCCCGCTTTTTTCATATAGGACTTTGCCTGACCGTAAACCGTGTGCCAGATGAGCTTGAATGAAGGCATTCTGTATTTTGGCATCTCCATAACAAAAGGTTCATCTTCTCCTTTGAATACAAAGGTTTTGAGGGCTTTGGCCATGAAAAGGCCGAGTATCGCCCCGGAGATATAAATAAGAAAAAGGATGTTCCCCGCATGCTCCTGTCCGAAAAATGCACCGGCAAAGAGTACATAAATGGGGAGTCTGGCCCCGCAGCTCATAAATCCAATGATGAAAAGTGTGATAAGTCTGTCTTTTTCATTTTTCAGTGTACGGGCAGCCATGTAGGCAGGTACGGAGCATCCAAATCCTGTCACGAGAGGAATGAAACTCTTTCCGTGCAAGCCGAATTTGTGGAAGAACCCATCAAGCAGGAAAGCGACACGGCTCATGTACCCGGTCGTCTCCAGCAGGGCGATCCCGAAGAAGAGGATAATGATATTGGGCAGGAACATAATGACCGCACCGACACCGGCGATAATACCGTCGGCGACCAATGAACCCAGCTCTCCGTGCCCAAAAACATTCTTTGCCTCTTCTCCCATCCAGGTGAAAGCCTGATCGATGTAATCCATGGGAACATTTCCCAGTTCGAACGTCAGCTGGAAGAGTGCCCACATAAAGAAAAGAAAGAGGGGGATACCCAGCCATTTGTTGATAAGCAGGTTGTCGATCTTTTGTGTCAGGTTCTTCGCTCTCATGGACTTGACGGACATCACTTCCATTTTTGCCCCTTTGGCAAAAGCAAAATGTTCGTCTGCAAATATTTCTTCGAGGTCTTTGGTACCCATATGCAGATAGATATGCTCCAATGCTTCTCTGAGTATGGGAAGAAGTTCGATCCATACAGGCTCATCATGCATTTTCTTATAGATCTCTTCGTCTTCCTGAAGCAGTTTGACAGCAAGGTGGCGATAGGGAAGATCACTTTTGTATTTTTTTTCTTCCAAAAAGGTCACGATGCGGTCGATCTCTTCTTCAATGGGGTCGGAATAAATAACTTTGGAAGTTGTCTGCGGTTTTTCATAGACTTCTACGATCGCTTTTTTCAGTTCTTCTATGCCTTCCCGTGTATTGGCAGAGGTTTTGATACAGGGGACACCAAGAATGACAGAAAGCTGTTTTTCGTCTATTTCGATACCTTCTTTTTGTGCCTCATCATTCATATTGAGGGCAACCACGACCTTTTTCCCTGTTTCAAGCAGTTGTGTCGTAAAAAGAAGGTTTCTTTGAAGGTTAGTAGAGTCGACGACATTGACAATGATGTCGTATTCATCACTCTGGAGAAAACTTTTGGTCACTTTCTCTTCAATAGTATATTCTGTCAATGAATAGGCACCCGGAAGGTCGATGATGTGTATTTCATAATCGCTACAGGCAGCCTCGTCGCAAATATTGAAGATCACTTCCGTTTTGTCTACGGTGACACCGGAAAAATTCCCGACTTTGAGTTTGGCATTGGAGATAGCATTGATGAGTGAGGATTTTCCGACATTGGGCTGTCCTGCAAGTGCAACGACGATCTTTTTCATGGATTAATATTCCTTATAGTGTTAAAAAAGTAAAAATGAAAACTGTTATCAATTAATTTTCTATGCGTAATTTACCCCTTTCGTCCTTAAAAAAGTATTAAAATGACAGTCGTTATCAATAAAAAGAAGGTAAAATTTTAAAAAGAAGTTTTGTATTCAAAAAAAGAAAGTATTTTAGGGAAAAGCAGTGCCCTGAACACTCTCCAAAAGGAGAGTGAGGTATTCAAAAAAATCGGGGGAGATTAAAATTTGTAGTTTGCGTAAACTTCAAGTGCGTTTATATCATCTGTGTTGTTACCATAGTTGGTATTTGTATAAACAACGTTAAGATCCATATCTTTAATAACTGTGATATCAGTGTTTTTGAAATCATAACCAAGGATCACGTCAATTTCCTGTCCATCGTTGTCATTGACCGCATATTGGTCATACTCATAGTACGCATAGCTTGCAGATGCTGAAATTCCAGCAAATTCAGTACTTGCTTCAACTTTGAAGTTATTTCCTTCAGAGCCACCTGATGCTGTATTCCATGAACTTGTGTAAAGACCGTCCATCACACCAACCCAGCCGGCAACATTGTCAGAAATATTGGTATAAGCTGCCATAAGGCCAAAGCTTCCAAGTGTCGCTGTAGCTTTGATACCAAATACATTAGATGCATCCTGGTTGTTCCAGTCAGTATAAACATATTGAGCAACAACTTTTGCTACATCAAAGTCGTATCCGCCATCTACATAGACTTGTGTATAATCCATTGCATCTACATTATAGTACCAGATACTTCCGGAAAGTTTATCATTGTTGTAAGCAGCACTTACTGTCCAGTTATTACCATCACCGATGTTTGTAAGGTTGATCCAGTTGTCACCAGTGTTGTTCTTTCTCCATGTTCTGACATAAGAACCGATCAATGTAACGTTCTCAATAGAAGAGTTCGCTACAGTATAGGCTTCAAATGAACCTGGTGCAAGCAACCAGTCAAACCCGCTCAGCATTGGTGTATTGAGAAGCTGGCGACCAAGAATGAATGTAGTATCCATAAATGTTGCAGTAAGGTTTGCTACATTGAAGAATGCACCATTTGGCTGACCTTCGAAGTATTCACCGATATAGTCAAAAGGGATATCTCTGTTTGTGTTCAGATAACCTACGGCACCGAGGTTCATAGCAATGCTGTCTGTAAATTTGTGATTGACATTCAATGTCGCAGCCATACCAAGCTGAGACCAGTCTTTGTCAAACATATCATACATACCGCTTGCATCTGAATCGGATGTGATGTAGTAACCCGTCAACTTTCCATCGATGGTTGTTTTTGGAGCTTCATCTACGACTACGGGAGCTGGAGCGATATCGCCGCCTGCAACAGCAGCACTAACAGCCAATGCTGCTACTAAACTGAGTTTTGTAAACTTCATGATTATTCCTTGTTTTGTTTTATGTATGGAATATTAACGTAAATTAATGAAAAGTAAATGAAAAGAGGTGATTAATTTTTAAGCAATTACGGAAAAAGACGAAAATAAATCCGTATTTTTATGTATTTGACATCTTTTGGAAGAAATCTCTGACATATTCATAGCCTGAATAGAGCGTGAGGGCAACGGCGATCCATAAAAGTGTTGTGCCTCCGGGCCATTGCATCAGTAAAAACCCGATGGCGATCATTTGTACGACAGTCTTGACCTTCCCCATCCAGGATGCGGAAATGTCCATTCCCTGATTCATGGCGGAGACACGCAATCCTGTGATGAAAAGTTCACGCGTCAGAATGAGGAAAATAGCCCAGGGGGAAGCGCTCCCCAGCATCATCAGACCGAGAAATCCGGCGAGGGTCAGCATCTTGTCCGCCAACGGATCGAGGATAGCACCCAAAGTAGTGATCTGGTTGAAAGTCCTGGCAATATAGCCGTCGAAGAAGTCAGTGGCACTTGCTACGACGAAGATAAAGGCAGCGAAGTAGTTCAGCCATGAAGGGTGGATGCCTTTGAAGATGGCAGCATCCTGGTTGACGAGGAATAGGAACATCAGAGGTGCGAGAAGGAGACGGATGAAGGCTAGGATGTTGGGGATATTGAAGATTTTTGCCTGTGACATTTTCCTGTATCCTTGTTTGGGTTTGTTTGTTCATTTTTTTTCTTTGTAGCACCACAAAGAAAAAGAAACGAACCAAAAAAAAGAAAAGGTGAAGACCTGACGGGTTTCACACATTCCCTTTGCGAAATAAAGTTCCCATTCATAAAATCTTTGTCAGAGTTCTTAACTCTTAACTCTTAACTCTATCTAAAGGTCGTTCCGCCATCTACGACGAGGGTTTGTCCTGTAATCCAGCTTGCTTCTTCGGTGCAGAGGAAGTAGACCGATCCTGCAAGGTCTTCGGGACTTCCCATGCGGTTAAGCGCGGAACGTTTAATGGTTTCGGCTTTGACCTCTTCATAGTTGGTGAAAGCTTTGAGTGCGTCTGTGTCAATGGGGCCGCCGGATACGGCGTTGACCCTGATGCCCATTTCACCCAGTTCTACCGCGGCGTAACGTGCCATAGCTTCGACGGCTGCTTTGTTGGTACCGTGTCCGGCATAGTTCTCGATGTAGATGAGATTTCCCGTAGAACTAAGGGTGACAATGGCACCGCCGCCCACTTTTTCCATACGTTTCGCCGCTTCCTGGGAGCCGGCAACGAAGGCACCGACTGTTGCCGTATAGATGTTAGCCAAGCCTTTTTTGGGTCTGAGTTTCATGAACTTTCCGTAACCACCGACGACAGGGCGTCCGTAGATCATTGCATTGGAGACGAAGAAATCCACTCTGTCGAAATCTTCATCGATAGATGCAAAGAGAGGCTTGAACTGGTCGGTATCGAGGATATCCAGCGGATAGGCTTTGGCTTTGATGCCGTAGTTTTGTTCAAGTGAAGCAGCGATCTCATCTGCTGCTTCCTTGTTGGAGTTGTAGGTAAATGCGACATTGACGCCGTTGCTTGCGAATTTTTGGGCACATGCTTTACCGATCCCTTTTGTTGCACCGGTTATGACGACGGTCTTTCCCTTCATTGTATCCATGTTACGCTCCTACGATTTTATAGTTTTTCATGACTGCTTCGATCTTTTTCATGTTCTCACTGCTGGGCGGTACCAGCGGAAGTCTGTACTCAAGCGTATCGATAAGGCCGGCGATATACATGGCTGCCTTGATCGGAATGGGGTTGCTTTCGCAAAAAAGTACTTTGTTGATGGCAAAAAGCGCATCGTTGATCGCTTTGGACTTTTTAAGATCGCCTTCGAGTGCGGCATGTGTCAACTCCGCTTTCATATCAGGCAGCAGGTTCGCTGTCACTGAGGTTATTCCTTTTCCCCCGCTTGCCAAAATAGGGAAGTCGATAGCATCGTCACCGGAAAAGACATACAGGTCGGGTACTTTTGCCAAAAGTTCGACAGTTCTCTCGATGGAACCTGTGGCCTCTTTGATCCCCATAATATTCTCGACATCGTCAAAGAGTCTTTTGACCGTGTCGGGAAGAATGTCCACACCCGTACGACCGGGTACATTGTAAAGCATGAAAGGGACTTTTACAGCAGATGCGATCGCTTTGTAATGCTGGTAAAGACCCTCCTGGCTTGGTTTATTGTAATAGGGACTGACGGAAAAGAGGGCATCCACACCGCACGCTTCGGCATGTTTGGCAATATCGATGGCTTCATGCGTTGCATTGCTGCCTGCACCGGCAAGTACTTTGGTTTTGGTACCTTTGCAGACTTCCACGGCAATCTCTATGCATCTTTTGTGTTCATCATGGCTGAGTGTCGCACTCTCTCCGGTTGTTCCTACCGGGCAGATGGCATCGATGTTGTGGTCTATTTGTCTCTGTATCAGCGCGGCATAGGTTGCTTCATCGAGCGTACCGTTCCTGAAAGGTGTGATGATGGCGGTGGTAGCACCGGTAATGTAATGGTTCATTCTCTATCCTCATAAAGTCAAGGTTATTTTTTTTCTTTTTGTTTTTTGAGTATCACGGTCGTCGAGTAGTCATGGTCAAAATACTTTCTGGCGACCCGCTGAATATCTTTGCGTGTTATTTTATCCAATTTCTCTTCATATTCAAGTAAAGGTTTGAGATTTCCTTTGGCAAGGTAGTCCCCGTAAAGACTCGCGACCGAACTTGAACTTTCGAGTGAATAGATGAATTCTGCTTTGGTGTTGATCTTGACCTTGTCGAGTTCTGCCTGGGTGACATCTCCCTGCTTGAGCTTTTCAAGTTCGGAA